>JAKARG010000522.1 GCA_021819345.1 Actinomycetes bacterium
CGATCCGGTCGCTCCCCGACCCCCGAGACCGGCTCCCGGGCCGGTCGGTCCTAGCTCGCCCCGAGCGCTCCGGCCCACTTCTCCCCCCCGGGATAGCTGTAGGCCTCCACGCTGGCAGGCAGCATCTCCGCGCCGCCGCCGGGCTCCCGGGGGGCCACGTAGCGCCCCCGCTCGATCCGGGCGGGGGCGGCGAAGTGCTCGTGGAGGTGGTCGACGTGCTCGACGAAGCGCCCCTCGGTCGAGCCACTGACAGCTACGAAGTCGAACATCGCCAGGTGCTGGACCATCTCGCAGAGCCCCACCCCGCCGGCATGCGGGCAGACCGGAACCCCGAAGCGGGCGGCGAGCAGGAGGTTGGCCAGGTTCTCGTTGACCCCCGCCACCCGGCAGGCGTCGATCTGGACCACGTCGAGAGCCCCCTGCTGCAGGTACTGCTTGAACATCACGGCGTTTTGCACGTGCTCGCCGGTCGCCACCTTGATCGGCGCGACGGCCCGGCGGATGGCTGCGTGCCCGGCGATGTCGTCGGGGGAGGTCGGCTCCTCCACCCAGTAGGGCGAGAAGACGGCGAGCTGGTCGAGCTCGCTGATCGCGTCGGGCACCCCCCAGATCTGGTTGGCGTCGACCGAGACGAGGTAGTCCTCGCCCAGCACCTCGCGGGCGATGCCGAGCCGGCGCAGGTCGTCGCGGCGGCTGGCCCCGACCTTGAGCTTGACCATCGGGAAGCCGTCGGCCTTGGCCCCGGCCGAGAGGGTCGCCAGCTTCTCGTCGCTGTAGCCGAGCCAACCCGGCGTGGTGGTGTACGCCGGGTAGCCCTCGGCGACCAGCTCGTCGGCCCGCTGGTCGCGTCCGGCCCGGGCGTCTCCGAGGATCGACAGCGCGTCGGCCGGGCTCAGGGCGTCGGTCAGGTAGCGGAAGTCGACCAGCGACACGAGCTGCTCGGGCTCGAGCTCCGACAGCAGGCGCCACAGCGGCTGGCCCGCCCGCCGGGCGAGCAGGTCCCAGGCCGCGTTGACGATCCCGCCGGCGGCCATGTGGATCACCCCCTTGTTGGGGCCGAGCCAGCGCAGCTGCGAGTCGCCGGTCATCGACAGGCCGAGGCGCGACACGTCGCCGACCAGGTCGCCGAGGTGCTGGCCGACGACGAGCGGGCGCATGGCCTCGATCGCCGCCACCTGCAGGTCGTTGCCCCGTCCGACGGTGAACACCAGGCTGTAGCCGGTCTCTCCGGCCCGGGTGCGCAAGCGCACGTAGGCAGCGGAGTAGTCGGGGCTCGGGTTCATCGCGTCGGAGCCGTCGAGCTCGGCAGAGGTAGGGAAGCGCACGTCGACCACCTCGACGTCTTCGATCACCCCGAGCTCGGAGCCGGGCTCACCCGCCACCGAGCCGATCCCCTCTTGCCTGTCCAGTGCCATCTGGCCTCCCAGCTCTCCAGGCCCCCAGCCCCGGGGAGCGACGAAACAAACATAGGATTACAGCGCTGCTCTCGACTGTCAAGGGTGGAGCACGGGGGGTCGCAGCAGCTAGGCTAATGGGTCTGGAGGCGGTAGAGATCCTATGTTTGGGAACCAGCTCGGGAGGATGGGCCTCGGAGGAGCGCCCCTCGGCAACCTGTTCGCCGAGGTGAGCGACGCCGGCGCCACCGCCACGGTGGACGCGGCCTGGGACGCAGGGGTCCGCTACTTCGACACCGCCCCGCACTACGGCCTCGGGCTCTCGGAGCGCCGGCTCGGCGAGGCGCTGCGCCACCGACCTCGGGACGAGACGTGGATCTCGACCAAGGTCGGACGGCTGCTCGTCGCCGACCCTACCGGGGCGGCACGAACCGACACCGAGGGGTTCGCAGTGCCTGCCGCCTGGCGGCGGGTGTGGGACTTCTCTGCGGAGGGGGTCCGACGCAGCCTGGATGACAGCCTGGAGCGCCTCGGCACCGACCGGGTGGACATCGTCTACATCCACGACCCCGACGCCCCCGCCCAGCGAGAGCAGGCGGCCCGGGAGGCCTTTCCCACCCTGGCACGCCTGCGCGAGGAGAAGGTGGTCTCGGCGATCGGCTACGGGATGAACCATTCCGATGCCCTCGCCTGGCTGGTGGGCGCCACCGACCCCGACCTCGTGCTGCTCGCCGGTCGCTACAGCCTGCTCGACCAGGGCGCGCTCGACGACCTGTTACCTCTCTGCGAGCGCCGGGGCGTGGCGGTGGTCGCCGCCGGGGTGTTCAACTCGGGGCTACTCGCCACCGACCGGCCCCGCCCTGGCGCGACCTTCGACTACCGACCCGCCGGCGCCGAGCTGGTGGAGCGGGCGCAGCGGGCCGCAGGGATCTGCGAGGCGCACGGGGTCACGCTGCCGGCGGCCGCGATCCAGTTCCCTCTCGGCCACCCCGCAGTGGTCAACGTCACCCTCGGCTGCCGCAGCCCGGCGGAGGTCGAGCGCAACGCCCGCCTGGCGACCACCGAGCTGCCGGCGGGCCTCTGGGAGGACCTGCGCACCGCCGGGATCATCCGGGGCGACGCCCCGTCGCCAGAGCCTCGCGCCAGCGGGGCGGGAGCGCCCGGGGCAACGTGAGCGCCCGAGCCGGGAGCAATGCCCGAGCCGACGAGAGCGCCAGCGGGGCGGGAGCGCCCGAGCCGGAAATGGATGTCTATCGTGACGACAGGGAGGAAATGACACGATGAGGATCGCAAGGGTCGGCGAAGCGGGAGCCGAGGTGCCGGTCGCCTCCGGGCCCGACGGGATCTGGAGGGACCTGCGCCCCCTCACCCCCGAGGTGACCAGATCGGA
>JAKARG010000523.1 GCA_021819345.1 Actinomycetes bacterium
TGACCAGCTCTGTGGGTCCGGGTTTTCGCGGTAGTTGAACCGTCTCAGGGAGGTCCCCGCCCTGCGCGGCCAGCTGCTATGCCGCCTTCCGTGCTGCGCCTTCGGGCTCCCGGTCGAGACGACCCCACGACGCGGACGAGAGCACAGTCTCCACTGCCGGGTCGCCGAAGCCAATGCACTCCCCAACTCCGGTCGCCCCAGCGTGGACGCCTCGATCGCGCTGCTCGAACAGCGGCAGAGCACCGCCCGCACCATCATCGCCAGCCTGGACGAAGCCGACCTCGATCCCGTCGCCACCGGCTTCCTCGACAACCACCTCGCCGTCGCCCGCTACCTCAGAGACGCCTCGTCGGCGGCCGCGTGACCTCCGTGCAAGCCGCGGTTCTGCCTCGGCACGGCACGGTTGGATCCTCCACCGCCGTCATCGGAAGATGCCCCGGACGCTGTCACAGCCCAGCGCGATGATCACGCGGAACCCTCTCCCAACCCCCTCGGATCGGAGCCTCCAATGCAACTGAGCCCGAACTTCTCCTACCAGCCAACCCCACCGCCGCCCAGCCCGACCCCATCTCCAGTCCCGGCGCCCCCGCCGCCGCCGGGACCGAACCCGGGACTGGGTCTACTGGAGGGCCTGGTGGGGAAGTGGTCGGGCACTGGCTTGAACCTAATCTGGCGCCCAACGCAGCCAGCGTCGGGCAGCGACCGGTTCCTCGAAATCAACCTTACGGACGAAACTATGGAGTTCGACGTCATCCCGGGAGACATCCCAAACCGGGGACTGCTTCAGGCAGACCTGACGATGACGGGGCTCCGATACCTCCAGCAGGTAACAGACTCGAACCTGAATGCCGGATTGCACGTCGAGCCGGGCCTATGGCTCAACATACCGGCAACCACCGATCCCGCGCTTCCGGGAACGATTGCCAGGCTGGCAACGATCCCCCATGGCACGTCAATGCTGGCTCAAGGTATCGCCAGCCCGCCCTCGGCTGGACCTCCAGCCGTTCCCGCAGCGAGCATCACCCCATTTGCCATCGGAAACCCGGCCGCGCTGCTTCAGTTTCCCGAGCAGACGCTTGCCGACCAGTCAAACTTCCGCACCAGCGGCCAGGCGCTCAACGGAGTGACGCAGGAGATGCTGAACAATCCGAACAGCGTTCTCAGCAACGCCCTAAGCGAGCTGACGATCGCCTCCACCGTGACGCTACAAGTCTCCACGGACGACGCTACGCCCGTACTCGGGGGAGGCGTCGCCAACACGGCATTCCTCCAGGGAGGGCCCGACGGCCCTAATGCAGTCGCCGCTCGCGTAAGCGCCACGTTCTGGCTCCAGACCATTCAAGGGTCAGCGCAGCCGAATCTTCTGCAGTACAGCCAGACGGTGCTGCTCAATTTCAACGGAATTAGCTGGCCGCACGTCAGCGTCGCGACGCTCCACCCCGCACCAACGTCGTAACGGAGGATCGCTGCTTCGCCCGAAACGGCTTCGCTGATCGTGGCAGGCGTCGTGCATCGTCAAAATCAACCGCCTCGGGCTCGTAGACTCAGCCGGCCCAGGTCCAGCCTCGCGGCGCTCAAGCCTGTCGCCGTCGGTCACGGCGCACTCCTAGGCCCAAGCGACGCCAGGATCGGCGGAGCCGCCGTGCTGGAGCCTTGGGGAGAGAATCCAGTGCCCGATCGGATTGGGGCGGACCTCGTAGACGACTTCGACTCGTTTGAGTGAGGAACCCACGATCCAACCTGCCAACGCCCCTCCAGCCGCGGCGATCAAGGCCACCAAGCCGTTGTTGGACGTCGCCCCGAGCGCTCCCCCGCCGAGGCCGGTGAGGATGGCGCCCTCAACCGCAGAGTCGACGAGCTTGCTGATCTCGCCGTTGAGTAGGCCGTACCCGAACTGCTGGGCGAGGACGAACAGATCGTTCAACACCGCTTGGTGATCGTCTCGGTTGAGGGTCACATCGAGCGTCACATTGCCCCACTGATCGGTGGCGACCTGGTGGGCCTCGACCGCGGCGAGCGACTCGAGGACGGAGTGCGAGTCAAGGATTGCGTGCTGCCACCGGGCCGTTGGGGTGAGATGGAGGACTGCCCTGTAACTGCTCATCTGTGCCTCTACTTCAGGTAGGGGCGGTCCCTTCGATCGCCCTCACCCTCGCCACGGTAGATGGCCGGTGCTTGCTGCTGGCCACCATTCAAACGGGGGATGTAACCTTGCTCCGATGGCTCGCCCCGCTACCCCTCCTCGCGCCACGAAGGCCCTGGTGGCGGAGCTGCGTGCCCAGGGGGTCGACTGCACGTCCCGCCGCCTGGAGGACTGGCGCCGGGTGGGGCTCATCCCCAAGGGCCATCGGCGTTCGCTTGGGCGTGGCCGGGGTACCGAGGTCGTCTATCCCGACGACATGGCGGAGCGCTGTCGGCGGGTGGCGGAGCGGATGCGGCGGGGCCAGCCCTGGCAGGTGGTCGCGTTGTCGCTGTTCGCAGCCGGCGCCGAGCTGCCCGAGGAGACCGTTCGGGCTGCCTACCGCTGGGCGTTGACGATCGAGGCGTCGGGAGACGAAGACGAGCTGGACGCGGCCGAGCGCGGCGTTAGCCAGTTGCTCTCGACGGCGGCCGGGCGGCGACTCCGAGCGCTGGTCACCTCCCACGTGAAGCGATCCGGGGTGGCCCGAGGCGAGCCGCCGAGCGCCGTGGCCGACAGCGTGCTCACGAACCTGTTCCTCGTCCAGCTCGGCGGCGAGGTCGCCGACGACACGGCGATGATCGAGCTGCTCGCCGGCATTGG
>JAKARG010000524.1 GCA_021819345.1 Actinomycetes bacterium
CCGATCTCGCCGGCCACCGGCGCGCCGCGGGGAGCCGAGGGCAGACCCGCTGCGATATCGGCGGCGGGCTCTGGAGCCGGCGCCGGGGGAGGCGGGGGCGCCGCTGCGGCCGAGGGTCCGACCGACGGCCCTGGGGAGGGCGGGGGCGCCGCTCCGGCCGAGGGTCCCGCCTCCGAGGCCGAGATCCGGGCGAGGCTCGCCGCCCATCTCGCCGAGGTCGTCCACCTGGGCCAGGACCAGGTCTTGCGCTCCTACCTGGCGCTCGTCGACGCCACGCTGCGCACGAGCTACCCGCTGTGCGGCCCCGACGGAGCCCCGCTCCCCACCGTGAGCTTCAAGCTCGCGAGCCGCGAGGTCCCCGACCTGCCGCTGCCCCATCCGATGGTGGAGACCTGGGTGCACGGTCCGGACGTGGAAGGGGTGCACCTGCGCTTCGGAGCGGTGGCGCGAGGGGGGATCCGTTGGAGCGACCGCCCCGAGGACTTCCGCACCGAGGTGCTCGACCTGGCCGCCGCCCAGGTGAAGAAGAACGCGGTGATCGTGCCGACCGGCGCCAAGGGCGGCTTCGTCTGTCGGGGGCGCACCCCGGCGAGCCCGGCCGGCGTGAAGTCTGCCTACGAGAGCTTCATCTCCTCGCTGCTCGACATCACCGACAACTACGCCGGTGGTCGGGTCGTGAGCCCGCCGGGCGTCGTCGCGCTCGACGGGGAGGACCCTTACCTGGTCGTGGCGGCCGACAAGGGGACGGCGACATTTTCCGACACCGCCAACGCGCTGTCCGAGGCCCGGCACTTCTGGCTCGGCGACGCCTTCGCATCCGGAGGCTCCCACGGCTACGACCACAAGGCCATGGGCATCACCGCCAGGGGCGCCTGGGTGGCGGTCCGGCGCCACTTCCACCAGCTCGGCGTCGACGTGCAGACCGAGACGGTCACCGTCGCAGGGATCGGGGACATGTCGGGCGACGTTTTCGGCAACGGGATGCTGCTCAGCCCGGCCCTGGCGCTCGTGGCGGCCTTCGACCACCGCCACGTGTTCGTCGACCCCGATCCCGACCCGAAGTCTTCCTTTGCCGAGCGGGAGCGCCTCGCTGCGCTCGGGCGCAGCAGCTGGGACGACTACGACCGCCGCCTGATCTCCGCCGGCGGTGGCGTCTGGCCCCGGGACGCCAAGTCGGTGCCCCTCGGCCCCGAGGCCCGCCGTGCCCTCGGGGTGGCTGCCTCCGAGCTGAGCCCACCGGAGCTGATCTCCGCCATCCTCCGCTCGCCGGTCGACCTGCTCTGGTTCGGGGGGATCGGCACCTACGTGAAGGCTCCCGGCGAGCCCGACAGCGAAGTCGGCGACCACGCCAACGACGCCCTCCGGGTCACCGCGGACCAGCTCCGGGCGAGGGTCGTCGCCGAGGGGGGCAACCTCGGGGTCACCCAGCGGGGCAGGATCCGCTACTCCCGCCGAGGCGGGCGGATCAACGCCGACTTCATCGACAACGCCGCCGGCGTCGCGACCTCGGACCGGGAGGTCAACCTCAAGATCCTGGTCGACCTGGCGATCGCCGAGGGCCGTCTCGACGCCTCGGAGCGCGACGCCGAGCTCCGGGCGGCGCAGGACTTCGTGGCGGACGCAGTCCTGGAGCAGGTCGACCACAGCGTGTCGGCTCTCAACCGGGCCGTACCGGGGAGCGCACAGGAGCTGGATGCCTACGAGGCGCTGATCGAGGACCTCGAGCGGCGCGCGGTCTTGGACCGGGGGGTCGAGGACCTCCCCGACGCCGAGGAGCTCGCCCGGCGCCGGCGGGCGGGAGCCGGGCTGATCCGCCCGGAGCTCGCCGTGGTCCTCGCCTTCGTCAAGCGGGACCTGATCGTCGCCCTGGAAGGCTCCGGGCTGGCCGAGGACCCCGCCGCGCTCGACGCGGTCCGGCCCTACTTCCCCCCGGGGCTCCTCGCCCGCTTCGACGACCTGATCGTCGCCCACCGCCTCTACCGCCAGCTCGTCGCCACCGACGTCGCCGGTGACGCAGTAGACCGGATGGGGCCGGTGTGGGTCCACGAGACCTCCGCCGAGCTCGGTCGCCCGCTGTCGGAGGTGGCCGCCGCCTACTGGGCGGCGCGCGAGGTGCTCTGCGCCGGTCCGCTCCTCCGCGAGGTCGACCACGCCGGCGGCGGGCTCGGGGCCGACGCAGAAGCCGCTGCGCACGACGGGATCACCGAGGCGATCGGTCGCCTGGCCCGGCGCTACCTGCTGCAGGGGCCGGTGGTCGTCTCGGCTTGCCTCGCCCGGGACTGCGCTCTCACCGCTGCGCTGATCGGCACGGACGACGACGGCGACGGCTGCGGGCCTGCGCCGGTCCGGGCCGCCCTCGAGGGTGCCGGGGTGCCCCCTTCCCTCGCCGGCCGGGTTGCGCTCCGGCTCGCGGCCACCGACGTCGCGGACGCCCAGGAGGTGGCCGTGTCCACGGGGGTGGCGCCGAGCGCCGCGCTCGCCGGGCTCGCCGCCCTCGACGAGGGTTGCGCCGGCCGTGTCCTCGAAGCCTTGCGCAACCTCGGTTCTCCGGGGCGCTGGGCATCCTGGCAGCGCCGGGCGCTGGTGGACGACGTCAACCGGTGGCGCGTCGAGGCACTCGTCGGCGCCCTGGGGTCGCCGCCGGCGCACGACGGGGCGCTCGTCGGAGCACGCCCAGCCGGAGATCTATCCCCCGACGCGGTCCGAGCCGCGGTGGCGGCGTGGCTCGGGCTCAGGAGCTCGACTATCGACGGGCTCGACGAGCTGCTCGACCGAGA
>JAKARG010000525.1 GCA_021819345.1 Actinomycetes bacterium
CCTCCAGGAGGTCTTCGCCGCCGCCTGGCGCAGCGCCCCGGTGGCCACCGAGGCGACCCTGCCGGCCGAGGGGACCCTGCCGAGCAGAGGGACCCTGCCGGCACCGGGCGGCTCGGGGGGCGCTCGCTCGCCGGCGCTTCGCATCGAGCTGCCGGTCAGCGGGGCCGCGCCGAGCTGCGCTTCGGTGGGGGTGCACCGGCGATGAGGCGCAGGCACCGCCCGCCGGCGGGGATCGGCGGGCTCTGCCTCGCCGAGCTGGCCGCCCGGCCCGGCCGGGCGGTGGTGCTCGGGGTGGGGGTGCTCGTGGCGGTGGTGTGCTTCGGGATGCTCTCCTCGGAGACCGCCACGAGCCGCCTGCAGGTGAGCTCCGAGGTCCGCCACAACTTCAAGGCGGCTTATGAGATCCTCGTGCGCCCGAAGGGTGCCGAGACCGCCTTCGAGCGCGAGCACCGGGTGGTCTCAGACGGGTTCCTCTCGGGGCTGTTCGGGGGGATCAGCCTTCGCCAGTGGCACGAGATCGAGCACACCCGCGGGGTCTCTCTCGCCGCCCCGGTGGCCGACGTCGGCTACTTCACCTTGACCGACTCGAGGACGCTCAACGCGGGCCCGCCAGGTCGGAGGTGTGATCGGCGTCGCCCCCTTGGGGACCATGGTTGCCTCTAGAGCCACGTTCCTCCCTGGGCTGCGCACCGCCATGATGATCGCCGCCGGGGTGTCCATCTTCGGAACGATCCTCACCGTGCTCTTCGTCGATCGGGCTCGCTCAGCTCTGGTGGCCACGCCGGCGCGTCCCTCACCGAGTGGCTGGCGAGAGACCTCGGGCCACACCGGCGCGGTGCCGGGTTGCGGTCGGCTGCCGCCCGGCACGTAGCATCTCTACGAGTACGGATCTCCGTGGCGGGTGCGACCGGGGTGATCGGCCGGCACCTCGTGGCGCTGTTCGCGGAAAGGGGCCACGAAGTCGCGGGGATGATCCGTACCCAGCAGAAGGCCGGCCGGCAGCGAGATGCCGGCGCAGAGCCGGTCGTCTGCGACGTCTGCGAACCACCCTTGATCCATCGGAGGCTCTGAGCCCACAAGGGAGACTGAGAGCCATGCCTGCACCCCGGAAGTACGACCAGGAGACGCGTGATCGGGCGGTCCGGCTTTATCAGGAGCGCCGTCGGGATCACACCAGCGAGTCGGCGATCGAGAGCCGCCGACGGGTTGGCGAGTTGTTGGACCTCGAGCCGGAGACCCTGCGGGGCTGGGTGGAGCGTGTCGAGATCGATGCCGGCGCGCGTCCGGGGGTGACCACCGAGGAACACTCGGAGATCGTCCGGTTGAAGAAGGAGAACGCGGAGCTGCGCCGGGCGAGCGAGATCCTCGAGACGGCGTCAGCTTCTTTCGCGGCAGCGGAGCTGGCTCAGTCCAGGCTGGCGGCGATGGTGCGAGCGGTGCTCTGTCGCTGTTCCAGCAGAGCGACGGACGCGTCGATGGTGGGGCGTCCGGAGCTCGGGAGCGCCTTGGCTTCGGCGACCCGGCAGTGGAGACTGTGCTCTCGTCCGCGTCGTGGGGTCGTCTCGACCAGGAGCCCGAAGGCGCAGCGGGGAAGGCGGCACAGCAGCTGGCCGCACAGCGCGGGGACCTGCATGAGACGGTCCGACTCCCCGGCCGACACGGAGCGGCCGAGTTGGGGGACTTAGCGCCGGCCGCCGAGAAGCCGGGGCTGGTGCTCGGTTCCGCTCCGAGGCTCGTGGTTCTTGATCTTTGCTCCGTAGACGAACGACTCACCCTCGCCGATCCCGGCGTCGGCTCCGGCGATGCCGGCGGCTCGGAGCAGGGGTTCCAGCCCGGCGAGCCGTCCGGCGATCACGCTGAACCCTTGCCTGGTGGCATGTCGCATGAGCATCAACGCGTCGATGACCTTCGGCGGCGAGTCGTGGAGCGGTTTCACGGGGCTGAGCTTCCGGGATGACACCCGGGAGGAGGTAGGCGGAGGCGCCGAGGGTGGCCTGAGTCTCGAGGTTGGCCTTGACGAAGCGGTTCAGCGCCGAGCGGTCGCTCGCAGTGAGCGGGCCGTCCGGGGCGTAGGGGGTCGTAGTGAACTTCTCTACGAGGAACGTCCGGTGGTCGTGGTAGCGCCACGGCTGAGTGTCGACCAGGAACGAGACCCCGCGGTCTCGGCACAGCTCGATCGTCGAGGCGCCGTGCTGGAGCGCCCAGGGACCTTCGAGGATCGCCCAGGCAGGTCGAGACCGACGTTGAACAGCCCCGGGCGGTCTCGCAGCAGGCAGCGTTCGGTTCGACGGCCTCGTAGTTCCAGGCAAAGGTCCGAGGTAGGAATTCATGACGAGGTCCATCGGTCGCTCCGATGCTGTTCGCCAGACGTTCGAGCGACATTATACTGGACATCGACCTGTCGAGTTACACGACTGTAAGGAGAGTGATGGCGGTACTGGGCGGCGTCCTCGACGAGCTGATCGACACCCACGTCGTCGACGCGGGGGATCTGGCTCAGATCACGGGTGCCACCTCGCGCAGCGTGAGCCGCTGGACGGCGGCCAAGGCGATGCCCCGGCGTGAGGCAGAGGACCGGCTCTTGGAGCTCAAGGCTGTGGTGGACCAGCTCCGGTCCGTGCTCCGTGACGAGCCGGCGCGGCTGTGGCTGCGCAGCCCGAACCCCGACCTCGACTGGCGAAAGCCCCTGGAGCTGATCGCCGAGGGCGAGTACCGCAGGGTGATCGGCGCGGTGCTGGCCATGGCCGAGGGCGTGACGGCATAAGAGGGT
>JAKARG010000526.1 GCA_021819345.1 Actinomycetes bacterium
ATTCGCGACGGGGGTCTTCCTGGTCGTAGTGACCGAGATCGGGTTCCTGCTCCTCGGCACACCCGAGCTGTGGGGCTCGAGCACCACCGGCTTTCACCCGACGCCTGCGGTGACCAGGCTGGCGACGATCGTCGGCGACCAGCGGGTGGGCTTCGACTGCCCCGACGCGACTCAGTTCGCCGACCTCGGGATCCTCCCCGAGGCCAACGCGGCCTACGGCATCGCCGAGGCGGAGATGTACGACGCGATCCTGCCCTTGCGGTACCTGTCGATCTACGCCGGGCTCTCGCACACCCCGGTGGCGCCACCCAACAGCGGCAACTTCTGCGTCCCGGTGACGAGCGCGGCGATCGCCCGGGACTACGGCATCGAGTACCTGCTGAAGGCCTCCGGCGTGGCGGCGCCCCCGGGCGCGGTGGCGGTCGGCACCGTCGGCGACGAGGAGCTGTGGCGGGTGCCGGGGGCCTCGGTCGTCACGCTCCAGCCGATCCGGGCTCCCCTCGACGACCCCGCGGCCACCGCGGTCGGCCTGAGCGAGGCGGACCCCGCCCGCCTCAGCCTGCACCTTGACCCGCCGACGGCCTCGCGCCTGGAGCTGCACATCGGGGACTTCCCGGGCTGGAGCGCACGCATCGGCGGCCGCCGCCTCCCCCTGCGCTCCCTCTTCGGCGACGAGCTCCAAGCGACGGTCCCCGCCGGGGTCCACACGGTGGTGGTGACCTACCGGCCGCGCCGCTGGGTCGAGGGGACCTGGGCGGCGATCGCCGCATTGGTCGCCCTCGCCCTGTTCGCCCTGGTCGAGACCCGGAGGACGCTGCGCTCGCACCGGGCTCCGAGCGCCGGCCAGCCCGGGAGGCCGGGAGGCCCGACGTAGCATCCAGGCGATGGCGCTCGTGATGCTGGTCGACGGCCACTCCCTCACCTACCGGGCGTTCCACGCGCTGCCCACCGACATGGCGACCACCTCCGGCCAGGTGACCAACGCGGTGTTCGGCTTCACCTCGATGCTCGTGAACCTGCTGAAGGACCACCACCCCGACCAGCTGGCGGTCGCCTTCGACCGACCCGAGCCGACCTTCCGCCACCAGATGCTCGACGACTACAAGGCCGGTCGGGCCGAGGCTCCCGACATCTTGCGCCAGCAGCTCGGGCTCGTCCGCCAAGTGGTCGAGACCCTGCGGATCCCCGTCGTGGAGCTGGCCGGCTACGAGGCCGACGACGTGCTCGCCACCTTGGCCACCCGGGCGGCGGTCGCCGGCGACGACGTGATCGTGGTCACGGGGGACCGTGACGCCTACCAGCTCGTCTCCGACCCCCACGTGCGGGTGCTCTACAACCGCCGCGGCGTGTCGGACTACGCGCTCTACGACGAGGCGGGGATCGAGGCCCGCACCGGGGTCAGGCCGGCGGCATACCCCGAGTACGCCGCCCTTCGTGGGGACCCCTCCGACAACCTCCCGGGCGTGCCCGGGGTGGGGGAGAAGACCGCCGCGCGCCTGATCAACACCTACGGAGGGCTGGAGGGGATCTTCGCCCACTTAGACGAGCTCACCCCGAAGCTCAAGACCTCGCTCGCAGCCGCCGAGGAGCGGGTGAGGATCAACGCCCGCGCCACGCCCCTGGTGCGCGACCTGCCGGTCGAGCTCGACCCGAAGGAGGCGGCGGTCGGCGGGTGGGACACCGACGAGCTGAAGCGGCTGTTCGACTTCCTCGAGCTGCGCACCCTCTGGGACCGCCTCGACGAGGTCGTCTCCGTGGGGGCAGGAGCCACTCCGCCCGCCGGCGGGCCGCTCGAGCTCCATCTCAGCGTCGCAGACGACGTCCCTGCGGCAGCGGCGGCCCTCGGGCGGTGGGCGTCGCAGCGAGCCCACCTGGCGGCCTCGGGCGCCTGGGAGGGTGCGCCGGGGCGCTCCCCGCTCGCAGGCCTGGCCCTCGCTGCCGTCCCCCCGGCGGAAGCGGTGGAGGTCACCTGGGTCCCAGGTCCGCTCCTCGCCGACCCCGGGGTGCGAGACGCCCTCGGCTCGCTCGTGGGCCCCGGGGGTGGCGAGATCTCGGCTCACGACGCGAAGTCGCTCGTTCGGGGCCTGTTGGGCCTCGGCGTGGAGCTGGTCGGCCTGCGGCTCGACACCGCCGTCGCCGCCTACCTGGTCGACCCGGCCGGCGACGACTACCCGCTCGAGGACCTCGCCCTGCGCTACGCCGGTGTCGAGCTGGCAGCCCCCGACGGCCCGCCGGCCGGGCAGCTCGACCTCTCCGGCACCACGCCCGACCCCGGCGCCGAGGCCGCCCGTCGTGCCGCCGCCGTGGCCCGCCTCGTCGAGCCACTCTCCGAGGCGCTCTCGGTACGGGGCATGTCACGCCTCTACGACGAGGTCGAGCGACCGCTCGTGTCGGTCCTTGCGCGGATGGAGGCGCTCGGGGTCCGGGTGGACGTCGAGCGGCTGGCGTCGCTCTCCGCCGAGCTCGCCGACGAGGCGCGCCGGCTGGAGGCGGAGATCCAGCGCCTCGCCGGCGTCGCCTTCGTGGTCAACTCGACCCCCCAGCTGCGCGAGGTCCTCTTCGGGCGCCTCGGGCTCACTCCCCAGAAGCGCACCAAGACCGGCTTCTCGACCGACGCCCAGACCCTCGAGCGCCTTCGCGGCGAGCACCCGGTGGTCGAGGCCCTGCTCCGCTACCGGGAGGTGGAGAAGCTGCGCTCCACCTACGGCGAGTCGCTGCTCGGCGAGGTGGCCCCCGACGGTCGGATCCACGCGAAGATCG
>JAKARG010000527.1 GCA_021819345.1 Actinomycetes bacterium
CAGCGCGCTCTCGGCGCCCGCCAGCTCGAGCAGCTCTCCGAGCACGGGGACGATACGGCGCTTCGAGCCGATGTACTTGATCACCTGGGGGCTCCTCCTCGCAACGCCCGCTCGACGCCACCGGGCCGCGATGGTGCGACCATTCACGTCGGGGCGCGTTCGCCTCGACGATCCAGATAGCCGGCAGGAGCAACCGGAAGGCTACCCGCCGGGGGCGCCGGTCGCCCCGGTCCTGGGAGCTGGCGACTGCCCACCACCGGGCGATGGCCCGGTCGAGCAGGCGGCTGATCATCACGCGTCATCACGCGTCGCGCCGTCGGTTGCCAGATGACCTGTGTGAGCCCTGGTCGGATCCGAGAAGGCGAGGGCGCTCGCCTGCACCCAGCCCTCGAGGAAGTGCGCCATGCCACGCCAGTAGGAGCTGGTCGTCCGGTCTCTCATCTCCGCGGCGTAGCGGGGCACCCATTCGGGCAGGTGCCCGGCCACGAACGCCTCGCCGAGGTCGGTCATGGGAGGCCGGCCGTCCTCCGAGGCCGCCCACAGCTCGGCGGCGAACGCGCACTCGACGCCGAGGTGGTCCGGGGCTCGCACCCATGGGTGGCGTGACGAGGAGCTGACCCAGTCGAGGTCTGCCTCGTCGTACCACGAGAGCACCCGCTCGGTGACCGTCCCCCACAGCGCCCTCGAGGCGTCGAGATAGACCGAGGCGTACGGTGGCACGTAGCGACCCGGCAGCGGGACGACGACGCAGCCTTGGAAGTCCCCCATGGCAGCCTCGAGCTCTGCGGGGTCGTCGAGGCACCGCACGACGAGCGCGACATCTCGGGAGAGGCCCGCGTCGAGCTGGCCCAAGTTCGAGATCCAGGGCACGAGAGCGTCCTCGTGGAGCCGTAGGGGACCCTCGAGCCAGACGTGGGCCAGGTAGTCGTAGCCGAACGTCCAGATCCACGCCGCAGAGGTCGACATCCCGGGTCCTCGGTCAGAGCTTCTCGACACGCACACGCGTGTCGAAGTAGTCGGCCCCGCCTCCGACGGGATCCTCGAGGCCGATGGTCCAGCCGTCGGGAGCTGCGAGGTCCGGGTCGAGGCGCATGACCGCGTTCAGCCGGACCGGGGCGTTTCGCGCTCGGTCCCCCTCGAACGCCCGCCCGTCCACCTGCCAGTGCCCCGACCCGTACTGCCAGTGGCCGAAGGCCGCGGGGAAGGTGATCACCCCCGGCCGGATCCCCGAGATCGTGCGCACCCTCCCGGTCATGCCTGACGCGTTGCTCCCCGACACGACGCGCACCTGGTCGCCCGACTCGATGCCGAGGCGCTGCGCGTCGAGCGGGTGCATCTCGATGAAGGCTTCGGGCATCATCTCGAGGAGCCAGGGGTCGGCGATCGTGCGGGACTTGGAGTGGATGGGCTGCTTGTGGGTCGACAGGAAGAGCGGGTAGTCGGACAGCGGGTCGAGAGCGGAGAGGAGCCTACCTTTCATCGTCTGCAGCGGTTCGAAGCGCGGCACGCCGCTGAAGCGCTTCCCGGTCAGCGCGTTGTGCGTCGTCGCCACGACCTCGTTGTAGATCTGGCAGGGGTGCTCCGTGGGGGTCTTGCTCAGCGAGCCGTAGGTGTGGGTCGCCCAGGTCGGACGAGACGGGTACGCGCCGACTTTCGCGACCATCGCGCCGTAGATCCGCCTCAGGTCGTCGGCGCCGAGCGCGCCGGGTGGCTTCGCCCACCGGTTCAAGCTCGACTCGGAGATCTGGGCGACGGTGAGGAACGCCAGACGAGTGGCCACGCTCCGACTTGGCAGGTAGCCCACCACGTAGTCCTCGAAGCGCCCGCCCCTGGCGAGCACGTAGGCGATCTTGCTCCACACCGCGCCGGGAAGCGCTACTCGGGACTCGAGCGCAGCGATCCCCGCCGTCTCCATCTCGGCGGGCGTCGCATCGGGTACCGCTCCTTGCTTCTCGAACCCGCTCGGTCCGAGGACGAGGAAGCTCGGGTCATAGGCGATGTTCGCGACCTGCCGGAGGTAGAAGTCCTCCCTGCGGTCCAAGCCTCCCCCGTCGGCGAACGCGCCGCTCCCGAAGCCGGGCATGCCGACCGTCTTGCCGACGTCGATCAGGAACTGCTCCATGCACATGGGGTCACCACTGGGCGTCTTCGCGGTGAGCGGCTCGACCACGGGTCGGCGGACCCCTTGGGCCTTGGTCGGATAGGTGGGGAAGTTGGTGGGGACGCCCCACCCTTCGAGGTAGCTCGTGTCGGGGACGATGTAGTCGGCATACGCGGAGCTCTCCGCGATGACGATGTCAGTGCTGATGAACAGCGGGATCTTGGCGGTGTCGCTGATCATGCGGATCCACGGCGTGCCCTCGGGCGCACCCCCGATCGCCGGCGGGCTCCAGGCCGGGTTGGCCTCGTGCTGGAGCACGATCTTCACCGGGTAGGGGTACTGCTGGTAGATCCCGGCGAAGATCTCCGGCCAGATCCCGAACCCGAAGGGGAACCACGGCCTCGGCGCGGGGAAGGGGTCTTTCCCGGCCGCGACGGCGCGCTTGTAGGCGTCGGACTGCTCGTAGAACACGCCCTCCCTCGAGATGGGGACCCCTGCCGGCACACCCTTCGGCTGGCCGGGCCAGGTGGCGAGGGGATAGGGCGCCCCCTTGCTCTTGCCGTCGTAGTCGGCAGCACCGCCGCCCGCGAGGTAGCCCCCGACCCAGTCGACGTTGCCGAGGAGGAAGTTCAAGACCATGATCGCCCGGTTGTGGTAGA
>JAKARG010000528.1 GCA_021819345.1 Actinomycetes bacterium
GCCGGACCTGTGAGCACGCGTGGTCGTGCCCAGCCCGCCCGCTCCGGCCACCCAGCGCCGTCTCACCCGCTGCACTCCCGCCCCACGGCACCCCACAAGGAGTAACCGCCCATGCCCACATCCCCCGCCCTCCCCCCGCCGGGCCCGAAGGTCCCGGTGCCGAACGGGCCGTTCGCCCGATGGCTCGCCCACCCTGGCGCCACCGAATCCCGCCTGCTGCACCGTGTCGCCCACGTGCTCGGCGGGGTTGGCCACCTCTGGCCGGCGGCCGCCGCACTCGTGGCCATGGCGGCGGCCTGGCAGCTGGCGGCCGCCATGGCCCGCTCGTGGCAGGGACGCCACGGCCGCTTCGTCGCCATCGCCCCGCCCGCCGAGCCCGACCCGGCCGGCGGCGCTGCCCTGTGGCGGATGCTCGCCCCGCTGCTCGCAGCACGGCGCAGCGTCACCGGCCTGCGGCCCCCGGTCGCCTTCGAGTGCCACGCCAGCCCAAAGGGGCTGCGCGTCGGGCTGTGGGTGTCAAAGACCCTCCCCGCCGCCAGCATCATCCGTGCCGTCGAGGCGGCCTGGCCCGGTGCCCGGGCCGAGCTCACCACCCCGCCGGGCCTCCCCGAACGCGGCCGGGTCACGGGAGGTCGGGCCCGCCTCGCCGCCCCCGAGTGGCTTCCCCTCGGCATCGACCACGCCGGCGGGGACCTGCTGCGGGGGATCTTCACCGCCCTGGCCACCACCGAGGGCGGCAGCGTCATCTTCCAGGTCCTCGCCCGCCCCGCCCCCGGCCGGCGCCTCGCCCGGGCCCGGCGCGCCGCCTGGGCGACCCGGCGCGGCCAGCCCATCACCCGGACCGGCCGGGCCCTCGACCTGTTCCACCACCACAGCAGCGGCGTCGGCGTCGGCGTCGGCGGGGCACCCGACCCGCTCGCGCTCGTCGACGTGCGTGACATCACCACCAAGGTCACCCCCGCCCCCCACTTCGTGGTCGCCGTCCGCTATGCCCTCGCCGCCCCGCCCGGCCCGCGACGCCAATCCCGACGGTGGCGGCAGGCCAAAGCCCGCGAGATCGCAGCCGGCCTCGGCCTGTACGCCGGGCGCAACCACCTCGTCGCCCGCCGCCAGCGCCGCTCCGGCCGGGGTGTCTGTTGCCGGCGGCTGCGGGCAGGGTTCCTCGCCTCGGCGCCCGAACTGGCCGCCCTGGCGCACCTGCCGGCCGAGCCCGCCGGCTACGGCCTGCCCGCCGCCCCCGCCCGCCACGTCGCCCCTCCCTCTGAAGTCACCCAGACCGCCGAGGTCACCCATGCCTGAGCACAGCGATCCCGCCGCCAGGCTTTCGCCGGCTGCCAGTCCCGGCCGGCAACGGCCCGGACACGGCACCGAGCCGGCGCCGCTGCGCCTCTTCCCCGCGGAGCACCCCGGACGGCTACGCCCCAAGGTGCTCGGGGTCTCCGACGCCGGGGCCCGCCGGGGTGTCGCCCTGTCGGTCGCCGACGCCCGCCACCACACCCATATCGTCGGGGCGACCGGGTCAGGGAAGTCCACCCTGCTCGTCAACCTGATCCTCGCCGACGCGAGCGCGGGGCGGGGAGTGGTCGTCTTGGACCCCAAAGGCGACCTCGTCACTGACGTGCTCGCCCGCCTCCCCGAATCCGCTGGCGAGCGCCTGGTGCTCCTCGACCCGGCCGAGCAGGCAGCACCCGCCGCCTTGAACGTGCTCGACGTCGCCGGCCGGGACCCCGAGCTCGTCGTCGACCACCTCGTCGGGGTCTTCCACCGTCTCTATGCCGCCTACTGGGGGCCGCGCACCGAAGACGTGCTGCGCTCCGCCTGCCTCACGCTCACCAGACGGCCCGGCACCACCCTCGCCCACGTCCCCCTCCTCCTCGCCAACCCCCGCTACCGGGCCAGCCTCACCAAGGGGCTGACCGACCCTGCCGGCCTCGGTGGCTTTTGGACCTGGTACGACGGGCTCTCCGATGCCGGCCAGGCCCAGGTGATCGGCCCGGTGATGAACAAGCTGCGCGCCGTGCTCACCCGGCGCTTCGCCGCTGACCTGCTGGGCTCCGCCCAGAGCACCTTCTCCCTGGCCAAGGTTCTCGACGGGGGGATCCTCTTGGCCCGGATCCCCAAAGGCATCCTCGGAGACGACACCTGCCGCCTCGTCGGCTCGCTGCTGTTGGCGGGGATCTGGCAGGCCGCCACCGCCCGGGCTGCCCAACCCGAGGTCGCCCGAAGAGACGCCGCGGTCTACGTGGATGAGTGCCAGAACTTCTTGCACCTGCCGGGCTCGCTCGACGACGTGCTCGCCGAGGCCCGCGGCTACCACCTGGCGCTCACCTTGGCCCACCAGCACCTCGGCCAGCTCGGAAGAGACCTCGCCGACGGCGTCGCCGCGAATGCCCGCAACAAGATCTTCTTCACCACCAGCCCCGAGGACGCCCGGGTCCTCGCCCGCCACGTCGGCCCGTACCTCACCCAGGCCGACCTCTGTCACCTCGACCGCTACCAGGTGGCCTGCCGGCTCGTGGTCGACGGGCGCGACACCACCGGCTTCACCCTCGCCACCCTCCCCGCCCCCGCCGTCGGCGCCGACCACAGCGCAGCGCTTCGGGCCGCGGCCCGCCGGCGGGGCCGGGACGCCGAAGCTCGCCGGGCCGAGCGCCTCGCCCGCCGCTGGAGCCCCGACACCGACGACGACGACAACGAGACGGCCGGGTCGGTCTCCATGCCGGTCTCGGTGCCGGTCTCCCCGCCGGTCTCT
>JAKARG010000529.1 GCA_021819345.1 Actinomycetes bacterium
GGCGAGCAGCTCGGGCATGTCCGCTCGGGGCCCGAGCCAGTGCACGCCACCGAGGTCCGCCGCCCGGCTCTGCAGGTGGGTGGCGTAGTCCTCCTTGCCGCCGACCACCGGCCCGGCGACGACCAGCTCGACGCCGGGCCGCTCTGTTCTGACCAGGGGCAGGGCGTCGAGGAGGACGTCGAAGCCCTTCCAGGTGTCGATGCGGGCCGCCGAGCCGACCAGGGCCACGTCGTCGGCGATGCCGACCGAGGCCCGGAAGTAGCCCGCGTGGCACGGGCCGAGCTCCCCGGGAGCCGGGCCGTCCGCGACGACCACCACGTCGGGGCGGTCGAGCTGGACGGCGACCGCAGCGGACACGGCGACCACCAGGTCGGCGAAGTGACGGGTGAGGACCCGCTCGAGGCGCAGGGCCGCGCGTGACTGGACCACGATCTCCCGCGCATGCCAGATGTGGGGCCGGCCGATGAGGGCGGCGACCGCCCACCCGTACCAGGTGTGCAGCGAGTTCGAGTGGACCAGGTCGACCCCCAGGCGCCGGGCGAGGCGGGTGAGGGCGACGACGCTCGCCGGCCAAGCGGCCAGGTAGGCCGCCGCCCAGGCGAGGGTGGCGCCCTGGGTGGTGATCCTGCGCATCGGGACCACGTGCAGGGTGGCGCCGGCGGCGGCATACTGCTCGGCGAGGGCTGCCCGGTGCGGCACGGCGACGTGGCAGTCCCACCCCTCGGCGCCGAGGGCGGCGAGCATCCGCAGCAGCGCCGTCTCCGAGCCCCCCCCGTCGGCAGCCGGCTGGATCGTGAGGAGTCGCCGGGTGCGGGTTGCGATCAACGTCGAGCAGCTCCTCTCCCCCTCGCCGGGGGGCATCGGCCGCTACACGGCCCAACTGGTGATGCTACTTCGCAGCATCGCCCCGGCCGACGACCCGGTGCCCTTCGTGGCCCGGCACCGGCCCTCCGAGGTGGCCGCGGCGCTCACCGGCTCCGGTCTCGGTCCGAGCGCCGTGGTGCTGCCCTTTCCCCGTCCTCTCCTCTACGAGACCTGGGTCCGCTTCGGGCTGCCGGCGCTTCGCTGGGGGGCGCCGGAGCTACGGGGTGTGGACCTCGTCCACGCCCCCTCGGTCGCGGTGCCCGGCCGCAGCCCCGCTCCACTCGTGGTCACCGTCCACGACGCTGCGCCGGAGCTCTTCCCGGATGCGTTCACCCCCCGGGGACGGCGCTGGCACGCTCGGGGAGCCGCCGCCGCCGCCCGCCGGGCGGACCTCGTGATCGTGCCGAGCGCAGCCGCGGGCGAGGAGGTGGTCGAGCTCACGCCGGTGCCCGCCGAGCGGGTCCGGGTCGTGCACCACGCCGTGTGCTCGCCGGCTTCCCCGAGACCGCTCGATGCGTCCCGCCGCCAGGCGCTCGGGATCGGGGACGCGCCCTACGTGCTCTGGGTCGGCTCCCTCGAGCCCCGCAAGGGCCTCGCCACCCTGATCGAGGCGATGGCCGCCCTCGGCCCGGCCGGTCGGCGCGGTTGCCGGCTGGTGCTCGCCGGCTTCCCCGGTTGGCTCCCTGCGGGCCTGGTGCCCGATGCCGCCCGCAAGTCGCTCGGCGCAGACCTCCTCCAGGTGGGAAGGGTCGACGACGCCACGCTGTGGGGGCTGCTCGCGGGGGCGGCGGTCTTCGCCTTCCCCAGTCGCCACGAAGGCTTCGGCCTCCCACCCCTGGAGGCGATGAGCCAGGGGGCCCCGGTCGTCGCGTCCGACCTCCCCGTTCTCCGCGAGGTCCTCGGTCCTGCCGCCCTCTACGTCCCTCCGGGACGGGCGGAGGCCTGGGCGGCCCGGATCGCCGAGCTGCTCGGCGACGACGGGGCCCGGGCCGAGATGTCGGCCGCGGGGAGGGCACGCGCTGCGCTGTTCGATCCCGAGAGGTTCGTCGGGGACACGCGGACGGTCTACCGGGAGGTGCTCGGCGGGTGAGGGCGCTGCGGGCGCCGGTATGGTCGGGAGATGCGGGTGCTCGTGACCGGGAGCCGGGGCTTCGTCGGGACCTGGCTCACCCGCCATCTCGCCGGCGTGGGCGACGAGGTGCTCGAGCTGCCGGCCGGCCTCGACGTGGCCGACCGGGACGCCTTCGTCGGGGCCGTGGCGGAGGCGTCCCCGGAATGGGTCTGCCACCTCGCCGGCCTGGCGAGCGTCGCCGGCTCCTGGGACGACCCGGCGGGGACCTACCTGGTCAACACCCTCGGGGTGTCGCACCTCTGCGAGGCGGTGCTCAGCTGCTCCCCGGTCCCCCGGGTGCTGCTCGTCAGCTCGGCCGAGGTCTACGGGCGGGTGCCGGCAGACGAGCTCCCGATCGGAGAGGACCGGGCGTTCGCTCCCGTGAGCCCATACGGGGCGAGCAAGGCGGCCGCGGAGCTGATCGGGCTGCAAGCCTGGTTGGGCAGGGGAGTGCAGGTGGTGAGGGCACGCCCGTTCAACCACACCGGCCCCGGGCAGCGTCCCGACTTCGTCGTGCCGGCGCTCGCCCGCCAGGTGGCCGAGGCCGTCGCAGCAGGCACGGGGGCGATCTCGGTAGGCAACCTGGCTGCCCGCCGGGACATCACCGACGTGAGGGACGTGGTCCGGGCCTACCGGCTCCTGCTCGAGCGGGGCGAGCCGGGTGTCGCCTACAACGTCTGTCGAGGCGAGTCGGTGGCGATCGGCGAGGTGCTGCAACGCCTGCTCTTCCTGAGCGGCGCGGACCTGCGGGTCGAGCTCGACCCGCCACGCACCAG
>JAKARG010000530.1 GCA_021819345.1 Actinomycetes bacterium
GATCGAGGAGTCGGGTGATGTGGCCGACGCCTTTTCTGTAACTGGCGGGGATCGGATCCGAGGATCATCGTTCGAAGCTCGGTCATCTGCGTGACGGTCAGCTTCGGGCTCTGGCCGGGCGCCTTGCGAGCCCGCAGGGCCTCGAATCCGCCCGCTTCATATGTTCCCATCATGAGTACAGAGACACCCGGCTAACCCCGAATGCCCGGGCGACCTGTCTGACGGGCAACCCCGAGAGCACCTGCTCGACCGCACGAATGCAGACCTGCTCCATCCCCTGGCGTTCGGCGCGCTTCATCCCTGACATACCCAGGATTATGGCACCATCTCGGCCTAAGGTAAAGCTAGCAGCGCTCGGCTTAGTATACCGGATGGTCTCGTGGGCGGTAGAGCTGGCGATTCGCAGCGCAGATCGGCGCCGTCAGATGGTGACGACGAGCAGGATCTGCTCCAGGCCTCGGAAGTCGTCGGGATTGCGGGTGTACAGCGGCAGCGACGAGGCGTGGGCGGTGGCAGCTATCAGCAGGTCAACAGCTCGGGGACCGCGAGCCTTGCGGCCGACAGCTGCGACGGCGGCGTAGATCCGTCCGTAGGATCGAGCGGCCTCGGCGTCGAATGGTAAAGGGTCAAACGCCGCCTCGGTGCGTTGTAAGCGGTCCTGTCTACGGGCGCGTTCGTCGGCGTCGACGGTGGCGTGGGGCCCCGCCGCCAGCTCGGCCAGCGTGAGGGCACTGATGGCCACCTCGACGGGCAGGTCTGCTGGGTCGAGCTGCTCCAAATCGATGACCACGGAGGTGTCGATGAGCCCTCTCGGGGCCCGAGTCGTGGCCTCAGCCACGGGGGCTCAGGTCCTGGGAAACCACTCGATCGAGATCGTCCCGGAGCTTGTCCAGATCGACTGCGGGTGCGTGACGGAACAATGCCACAGCGGTGTCGGAGCGAACGAAGCGGTGCCGGCGAAGCGGTGCCAGTTCGCCCACTGGGACTCCGTTGCGAGTCACGACGAAAGACTCGCCCTCGTCGAGCTGTCGCATGATCTCCCCACTGTCGTTCCGCAACTCTCGTTGGGTGATCTCTCTGGCCACAGCTCCAGCGTAGCACGTCGTGCTACGCTGGAGGGTGTCATTTCTTCGTAGAAGGCTGAGGCCGACAATGAGCGCCGAACGTAGGCGCATCCGGTTATGCCGACAGCCCGTCTGGGCACGCCGACTCGGCGATAGGCGTAGAATCTCGCCCGAAGGTAAAGCGAGCAGCGCGCGGCTTGGTAACTCGCTTGCGGTCGGGGGCCTCGACCTCCATCGTCAGGGGGTGGCAGCAGGGTCGAGCGGGGCGGGCGCGCCTACCATCGGGCCGCTGACGGCGGGTTGCTGACCGCGGGGACGTTGGTCAGCGTGTGCGGCGACCAGGTGGCGGCGATCGGGTTGGTGCTGGCAGCCGCCGGACGTCACTCTGCGGTGCTGGTGGCGGTGATGTTCGTGGTGGAGCTCCTGCCCGGCGTGGTGCTGGGCACCTGGATCGGCCGGCGGGTGGACGGGCTGGCGGTCCGCAGGGCGTGGGTGGGCGGCTTGGCCCCCAGGCGGTCAGCGTCGGCGTGGCGGCCGCCGTGGGCAGCCTGTGGTTTAAGGCCGCCTTGCTGGCGGTGACGGCGTGCTTCGGGGTGGCGGCGGGGTCGGCCGGGTTCCGGGCGTTGCGGCAACTGGCGGGTGAGGCGACGGGCCGGCTGAACGCCTTGCAGGGTGCGGGCCGCTCGGCGGGGGGAATCGCCGGTGCCGCTCTAGGTGGGGTGGGCCTGGGCATGGTGGGACTGCGTGGGCTGCTCGGCGCCGACGCCGCGAGCTTCGTGGCCTTCGCCGTGGCGGTTCTGGCCGTGACACCCACCCTCGCCGATCGACGGGCGTCTCCACCCGAGCAGGGCCAGACGCCGCCGGGCCGGCGGGCCGCCGAGCTGCGCCTGTTGGCCGCGCCCGAGGCGTTCGGGGGGCCGCTGCTGGGCTTGGTGGTCGCCGTCGCCTTCGCCACCAGCCTAGAGGGCGTGGTGGGCGTCTTCTACCTGCGCGACGTGGTGCGCCTGTCCACGGGGGCGTACGGGGTGGCGATCGCCTGCTGGTCGGTCGGCTCGGTGGCGGCAGCTGCGGTCCTGGCCCGCTATCACCGGCGGGGTCGGCGGGGGACGCTGGCGCCGGCTGCGCTGGTCATGGGTGCGGCGATCGCTGCAGTGGCGGCGCTGGCCGATCCGTGGTCCATCGGGGTCGTCTACTTCGCTGGGGGTGCCGGCAACGGTGCGTTCAACGTGGCGCTGGCCAACGTCGTGCACGACTGTGTGCCCGAGGATCACCACGGCGCAGTGTGGGCTGTGCTCGGGGCTGTGCTCAACGCCGCGGTCACGGTCGGGCTCCTGGCGGGTGCTCCCGCGGCCGCTGCCCCCCGCCCGATGATGGTCCTCTCGGGCGCCCTCTGCATGGCCGTGGCTGGAGCCGCCGTCCTCGCCCGCATTGCGGCTCTTGCGAGTCGTCGGCCGGTCGGCCAGCCGACGGCGTCTCCGCCGAGCGGCTGAGCGAGCAGGACAACCGGTCAGGTCGAGTCCCTACCGATGACGTCGCCCTTGGAGGCGATGCCGAGACAGGCGCACGCCCACGCCAGGGCGTACGCGAAGGCCAGGGCCACGCCGAAGGCGGCGAGCACCGAGCCGATCCCAGCCGTCGCGCGCCAGCCGATGACGAGGCCGGTCGCCACGACGATGGCGCTGCAGAG
>JAKARG010000531.1 GCA_021819345.1 Actinomycetes bacterium
TGACTGCTCTTCACCCAGCTTCCCTGCGAAGTCGGGGTTGATGAGCAGCATGGCGTTACCGTCTCCAGCCAGCGTGACGGCGAAGGTATCCACCGTTCGCGTCACAGCGACGTGACAGAGCCCGATCAGGACGCTGGCGATGACACTCGACTTCAATGTCAGCGTACGTCGCGCACCCGCGAGGATGTCCAACGCAGCCGCCTTCTCGTCCTGAGAGATGCCTTTCTCAAGCACTCTCTTGGTTGCCGCTGGATCCACCGGATCCTCCTTTCTTCCTGTCGGCACGAGCCGACACGGTCAACCCTTGGCGCATACCGCCGTAACACAATCCGCTAGCGGCGGCAACACCGAGAAGGCGACCGTCGCTCCGTGGTGGCAGGAGAACTCGAAGGAGGCGCACTCGACTGGCATCGCCGACCTGTGCACCGCCCTCAAGAACTGGAAGGACTCGAAGTCGGGAACGAGGAAGGGCCGGAAGGTCGGCTTCCCGAGGTGCCGGTCCAAGAGGAAGGACCAGGCCAGGGTACGTTCCACCACGGGGGTCATCCGGGTCGAGCCCGACCGGCGGACCATCACCCTGCCGGTCGTGGGGACGCTCCGCTCGTTGGAGAGCACCCGACGCCTGGACCGCCTGGTCCGAGCAGGCAAGGCCCGCATCCTCTCGGCCACCTTGTCCGAACGGTGGGGACGGCTGTTCGTCTCGTTCTCCTGCCTCGTCGAGGCCCACCCCCACCAGGCCCCGACCAAGGGCGGCCGGGCCGGTGTCGATCTCGGGATGCGGTTGCTCGCCACCGTCGTCGACGACTCGGACACCATCACCGAGGTCCCCAATCCCGCTCCACTGCGTGCCACGCTCACCGAGCGCCGCCGGGTGGGGCGACAGATGTCCCGACGCATCCCCGGCTCGATCGGCCACCGGGCGGCGAACGCCAAGCTAGCCCAGCCTCTTCACGCCGCCATTTGAGCTGATCGCCGCGCGTCCGCGGAATTGCCCTCCGAGTAGGGAAACTGTCGTTGCTAAGACAGCAGAATCCCGAACCAGGAGGGCATCTCCGAAGTGAACGCTAACAGCACCCGTCGCGTCGTGGTGGAACCCGGTGGGACCGGCGTGGCGGCCCACGTCGGGCTGCACGCCCTTGGCACCTTTGCCGACCGGTTGGGCCTTGGTGATTCGCTCTCGTCGTGTCTGCCGTGGGCGGGTCCAGGCATCCCCCTGCACGACCGCGGCAAGGTGCTCGTGCAGATCGCCCTCGTGCTGGCGGGCGGTGGCGAGAGCTGCCTCGACATCGAGTTCTTGCGTACCGGCGACGATCTCTTCGGTGCGGTGCCCTCGGACACGACGGTCGCGCGCACGTTCCACGAGATCACCTCGGCGAGAAGAGCAGCACTCGTGGGTGCCGTGGCCCAAGTGCGCGCAGAGGTCTGGCGGCGCTCGCAGGCGACCAAGGGCAAGGACCCGGTCGTCTTGGACATCGACGCCTCGTTGGTCGAGATCCACTCGGAGAACAAGGAGCAGGCGGCTCCCACCTACAAGGGCGGCTACGGGTTCCACCCGATGTTCTGCTTTGCCGACGCGACCGGCGAGACGCTCTCGGCGCTTCTTCGGCCGGGCAACGCCGGGGCCAACACGGTGGCCGATCACATCAGCGTGCTCGATTCAGCCATCACCCAACTGCCCGGTGACGTCGCCGCCGGACACCGGGCCGGTGACGGTCGCGAGCTGGTCGAGAAAGCGGTAGTGGTGCGAGCCGACTCGGCCGGTTGCACCGAGGACTTCTTGAAGGCGTGCAGGGAGCGCCACGTCGGCTTCTACGTCTCGGCCCGCTCCAACGCCCAGATCACCGCTGCCATCTTCGACGCCATCGGGATCGAAGAAGTGTGGCTCCCTGCCCTCGCCCAAGACGGCGAAGCCAAGGATGGCGCGGCGGTGGCCGAGCTCACGAGCTTGATCGAGGATCGCAAGCTGCCCGAAGGAACCCGGCTCATCGTCCGGCGTGAGCCACTCCACCCCGGCGCCCAGCGCAGCCTCTTCCCCTCTCTCGACTACCGCTACTGGGGCTTCTACACCGACCAGGACGGCGACCCGAGAGATCTCGACGTCACCATGCGGGCGCACGCGCATGTCGAACAGCACATCTGCCGCCTGAAGGACTCGGGGCTCACCCGCTTTCCCTTCACGAGCTTCGAGGACAACGCCACCTGGCTCATGGTCGTCGTCCTGGCCGCAGACCTCGTGCGGTGGTTCCAGCTCCTCTGCTTGCCAGGCGTCTGGCGCGACGCGAAGCCCAAGGCACTCCGGTGGGGCATCTTCCACGCTCCCGGCCGTCTCGTGCACTCGGCGCGACGCCGCATCGTGCGCATCATCGAGAACTGGCCGACCACCGACGTGCTCGCTGACGCCTACCGCCGCGTCGAGCTCATCACCTGAACGATCTCAGACCCCGTCAGTCGGCACCAGCTTGGCCATACGCGTCCCAACGCAGGTGTCTGGTCACTTTTGACCCCGACAACTGCCTCGATCACCGGCGCCGTCCGCTCCGCGAGCCGAAATCAGCGCCACGCGGGGACGCGGGCACCGTTCAATCGCTCCCGACCGTATCCACAATGCCGGCGTGAAGAGGCTGGGCTAGGTGGGCGGTCGGGGGGACCATGATGGTGTCGCCGGGTCGCCGCAGGGCATGTTCGCGAACGGCCCGGTCGACGACCGCCGCGGCGACCCAGACCGCGCGTTCCA
>JAKARG010000026.1 GCA_021819345.1 Actinomycetes bacterium
CCGTGGTTGACGGCGTAGATCCCGGCCCGCACGCCGTGGTCGAACCACTCCCCGACAAATGCCTCCTTGCCGGTCATCGGCATGATCTCGCCGACGTGGATCGGCGAACCGCTGGCCGAGGAGCTCGACGACGTTGCGGCAAACCCGCCCGACATGCTTCCCAGCCCGCTCGCCGCCGCCTTGGTGCCCGCCACCCCCCCGACGGTGCTGACCGCCAGCGAGGCGACAGCCACGAGAGCTGTCAGCTTGCCTCGTCCGGTCCACCCCGACCGACCTCTCCACCGCTCTCGCGTGTCCCTGCTCTGCCTTGTCACTCTGGTCGCCTTCATGTATCTAGGCCTCCCCCGGTTTCTTTGTAGTTGATGTGACTGTGGGTGTTGCGGTTCTCGTCATTGGTGTCGGTGTTGATGTTGATGTTGAGGTTGATGTCGGTGTTGGTGTTGGTGTTGGTGTCTCAGGTCTAGACCCCGCCGAGGGGGTTGCGCCAAGGAACACGGCACCCAGGTCCACCTCGGCCAGCGAAGCAGGACTCCCGTCGATGTAGTTGCGCCCGCCGACCAGCACGTAGACCCGGTCGGCGTGCTGGAGGGCCCGGGCCACGTTCTGCTCGACTACCAACACCGACGTGCCGAGCTCAGCGATACGCCGGATCTGGCTCCACACGACGTCGACGTTGGCGGGCGACAATCCCGCGGTCGGCTCGTCGAGCAGCATGGCCTTTGGGTCCGACATCAACCCGCGGGCCATGCCCAGCATGTTGCGCTGCCCCCCGCTCAGCTGGCCGGCCCGTCGACCGCGGGCCCTCCCCAGGTCCGGGAACAGCTCGAAGACCTCGTCACGGCGCTCGACGAAGTCGGCCTTGTGCATGAGCGAACCCAGCTGGAGGTTCTCCTCCACGCTCATCGACGGGAACACGTTGTCGATCTGGGGCACGTAGCTCAGACCCTCTCGCGCCAGGATGTGGGTAGGCAGGGCAGCGATCGACTGCTCGTCGAGCAGTATCTCGCCCCCATGGCGCAAGACCAGCCCGAAGGTCGCCTTCAAGGTGGTCGACTTGCCCGCGCCGTTGGGCCCGACGATCGCGACCACCTGGCTCAGGGCGGCCTCGAAGCAGACTTCGTTGACAACTGGGACCTTGCCGTAGCCAGCAGTCAGACCGCGCACCTCGAGGACAGCCATCAGATGCCACCCCCGGTGAGATAGGCCTGTACCACTGCGTCGTTCTTGCGGAGGTCGGCCATCGTACCCGTCGCCAGGGTGGCGCCGAGGGCCATGACCACGACGTGATCGCAGATCCGTTCGACGATCTCGAGGTTGTGCTCTACGAGGAGAAAAGTGATGCCACCTTCACGAAGCCGCTCGATGTGGTCGGCCACCCGCGCAGTCAGGGCGGGGTTGATGCCCGCCAGAGGTTCATCGAGCAGGAGCATCTTCGGCGCCGCCATCACCGCTCGAGCCAGCTCCAGCAAGCGCTTCTGGCCCCCGCTCAGACTGCCCGCATAGTCGTCACGCTTGGCGTACAGACCGAACTCATCGAGGACTTCGAGTGACCGCTCCAAGTGCTGGCGCTCCTCGTTGCGCCAACGGCCGGGCCGGAACAACACATTGAGAAGGCGTTCGCCCGACTGATGGAGTGGCGAGACCATCAGGTTCTCCAGCACCGTCATGGAGGCGTACTCGCGGGAGATCTGGAACGTTCGGACCAGACCCTGCTCGGCAATCTGGTGCGGGCGCTTGCCAGTGAGATCCGATCCGTTGAAGACAATGCGCCCCCGATCGCTGCGCAGGGCGCCGGCAATCAGGTTGACGGTGGTGGTCTTGCCCGCCCCGTTCGGGCCTATTAGGGCGGAGATGGTCCCGGGCTTGATCTCGAAGCTGCACCCGTCAACGGCCTTGACACCCCCGAAATGTCGTACCAGGCCGTCCACCACTAGCATGCCGCCGGCCCTAGGAGTCGAGCCGACCACAGGGGCCGTGACGATGGAGGCGCCGGCCGAACCGTCACCCGACACTGTCAACGCTCCCGAGGGTTACCAGCGACTCTCCAGGGGGACGCCGCTTGGCGGCGGTCGGAAGCTCTGCGAACCGCGCTTTGCGCTCGGGGATCACCCCCTGCGGCCGCAGCCACAGCGTCAGGATCACCAGACCACCGATGCACATGTTGCGGATGTTGGAGATCAGATTGGGATCGCCCGG
Source organism: Actinomycetes bacterium (assembly GCA_021819345.1). Taxonomy (GTDB): domain Bacteria; phylum Actinomycetota; class Acidimicrobiia; order Acidimicrobiales; family Palsa-688; genus JAKAQB01. The sequence continues at coordinate 2,197 of JAKARG010000026.1, forward strand.
GATCGTCGGCAGGAACCGGGTCGCCTCGTTGAACAGCACAGCGACGAGGAAGGAGCCCACGATCGCGCCGAGGTTGTTGGCCCGACCCCCGACGATGAGGGCCGCCCAGATCACAAAGGTCTCCCCCGTCGACCACCCTGCTGGCGAGAGGGCGCTCACGTAGGCAAGAGTGAGGACGCCGCCTACTCCCACCATCATGCAGCCGAGCACCATCGCCAGCATCCGGACCCGGAAGGCGTCCTTGCCGAATGCCTCTGCGACGTCCATGTCCTCGCGGATCGCCCGCATGGTCCGCCCGAGCGGAGAGCGGTAGATCCGCTCGGCGACGAACCAGCACAGGAGCATCATCACAGCGCAGATGATGAGGAAGTACCAGGTGTAGGTGTTGGGATTGAAGCCGAAGATGGAGGTGTAGGGCTGGGGAACCCCGACCAGGCCGGCTGCGCCGTCGAAGATCTTGTTGTCGTTGTTGACGATCCCGTAGACGATCGACCCTGACGCCAGGGTGACGATGGCGAGGTAGTCGCTCCGCAGCCTGCGCAGGGCGACGAGGCCGATGAGGAAGCCGAGAGTCCCGGCAGCAACGACGCCGATCACCAACGCAATTGGCCACGGCAGGTTCAGGCCGAGAATGTAGAAGATCTCCGAGCCCCGCTGTGGCGGACCCAGGACAGCCACCCCGGCGAAGTAGCCGGCGATGGCCATGAAAGTGATGACCGTGAAGTCGAGGATGCCCGCATATCCGAACTGGATGTTGAGGCCCAGGCAGAAGATGTTGTAGATGAAGAAATAGACGCCTAGCGTGGCGATGTAGCCGAGCACAGCACCCAAGGGACAGACCTCCCTATGCCTTGCCCAGGGTCGGGATGATGCCCTGGGGCCTGACGAGCAGCACCAGCACGAGGACACCGAAGGCCACGTCGAGCTTGTAGGCCGACGAGAGCCACACTCCAGACACCTCGACCACCAGCCCGATGCAAAGCGCTCCGAGCATCGCCCCGTAGATCTTGCCTATGCCCCCGAGGATCACCGCCGCAAAGATAACGAAGAGGAAGTTGTTGCCGGTGTAGGCCTGGAACGAAACGGTGTTGAGGGCCAAGGTCACCCCTCCGAGCCCGGCGAGGCACCCGCTGATGAACCACGTCCAGAGCGTCACCCGGGCGGTGTCGATGCCGCTCACCTTGGCCAACGACGGGTCATCGGACATCGCGCGCATTGACTTCCCGAGCGTCGTCCGGGTGAGCAGCAGGTGGATCCCGACCATGGCGACCACCGCCAGGGCGACGATACCGAGCTGGTCGGCGGTGAAACTGAAGGGCCCGATGGTGATCGGGCTGCCCGAGCCGGAGGTAAAGCTCTGGAAGCCGACCCCCCAGACAGCCTGGATGATGTTGAGCAGCAGCAGTTGGAGCCCAAAGGTCACGATCAGCATGAAGAAACCGCTGGTCCGCCGACGTACGAAGGGCTCGAGGATCACGAGGTCGATGACCACGGCGAGCACGCCAGTGAGGATGCACCCGAGGACGACCGACAGCCAGAGCGGGAAATGCAGGAGCGACGCCAGCGTGTAGGTCAGGAACATGCCGAAGCCCAGGTAGGCTCCGTAGGCGAAGTTGACGAAGTTGGTCACGCCGAACTGCAAGCTGAGACCAACCGAGGACAGCGCCAGCACGGCCGCCGTCACGATCCCGAAGCCCAGCGACAATAGGAACAGGCTCAACGCAACCCTCCCCCGGTCAGCGGCAGTCGACGGTACGGTAGGGGAGGGCGTCGGCCGTGCCGATCTTTGAGAAGTATTTCTTGAAGATTTCGTAAAGCTCCTTTTGCGCGTTGTGCTCACGACCGGAAGCGGGGCGCGACGTCGTTGCCTAGACTCGTGTGCTGATCGAGGCGACGAGAGCCGGGGGTGGGCCATCCGGACCGAGGTTGAAACTGGCAGGGGACGGCTGGGCCTCACCGCACGAGTGCTCGTGCTCCAGTTCCTCGTTTCGCTCGTCGCCATCGGGGCGGGCCTGGCTTGGCTCGCCTGGGCGACCGCCTCGTCGTCACCGCTCCGAGGGGACCAGGCCGCAAGCGTCGCCGCCGCACTGGCCCAGTCACGCACCTTGCAGCGCGACGTTGCCCGCTCCGACCTGCTCGCCGCCGGAGCCCTGGCAAGCGACGCTCGGCGCGCGGTGGGTGCCGTCTCGGTATCCGTCGCTCTCCCCGGGGGTCGGTCCGCGTCGTCCACCTCTGCCCACCACGCCGACGGGCAGGCGGGTGACAGCCGAGCAGGACAGCCATGGGTGGGGCGGGCGCCAATCGACGGCCCCGACGGTAGGCGCATCGCTGAGCTGGTCGTCACCTTCCCCGCCCCATGGGGTCGAACTGGGACCCTGCACGCCGGCTCTATCGCCGAGGCCGCCCTGCTCGCCCTCGGCCTCGGGTTGGCGGGCTCGATGCTGCTTGCCCGCTGGCTGCGGCGCCGGACCTTCGGATTGGAGCTCGACGAGCTGACCGACCTGCTACAAGAGCAGCAAGCCACGCTTTACGGCATCAGGGAAGGAGTGATCGGCCTGGACCCCGAGGGCCGCATCCGGTTTGCCAACGACGAGGGGCGGCGTCTCCTCGGCCTGCCCCACCGGTGCCTGCGGCGGCCGCTCCGCGTCCTCTTGCCGACCGGCCGACTGCGCGACATAGTCGAGCGCCGGGTGCCGGGAGAGGACCTCGTCGTCGTCCACGGGGACCGGGTCCTCGTCGTGACCCACATACCCGTCGAGGTTGAGAACCACCAGCTCGGATCGGTGGTGACCGTTGCCGACCGGACCGAGTCCGAGTCGCTCCTCCGGGAGCTGGACGGCACACTCGGCCTCACCGAGGCGCTCCGCGCCCAAGCCCATGACTTCTCCAACCGCATACACACCCTGGTAGGGCTGGTCGAGCTGGGGGAGTTCCAGGCGGCCGTCGACTTCGGCACTGAGCTGCAGATGGCCGACACCGCCTTCAGTGCCCGCTCGGAACGCGCCGGGGTCGGCGACCCGGTGATCGCAGCCCTTCTCCTCGCCAAGAGCGCCGTCGCCAGGGAGCACCATGTCGAGCTCGCCACCGGGCCGGAGACCTTCGTCGCCGGACGGGTCCTCAATCCGAGCGACGTGGTCACGGTGCTCGGCAACCTCGTCGACAACGCCATCGAGGCCGCCCAGGGGTGCCTTCCGGCAAGGGTCGAGGTCACCCTCCGGTCGCTCGGCGCTGACCTGGAGATCCGGGTCACCGACTCCGGCCCAGGCATCATGGCCGAAGACGTCAACCGAGTCTTCGTGGACGGCTACACCACCAAGGTCCCCACCACCGGTATCGGACGAGGCCTCGGCCTCGCCGTCGTGCACCAGCTGGTCCAGCGGCGGCGGGGAACGGTCCGCCTTGGCAACGACCCGGTCCTCGGGGGCGCGCAGTTCGTGGTCCTCCTTCCCGACTCGGTCGCCGCCGCCGGTGGCGCCCCCGATCTTCCCGACTCGGTCGCCGCCGCCGGTGGCGCCCCCGATGACCCGGTCCCGTCGCTCGGACCGCCGGGCCTCGGCCCGGCACCGAGATGAGCCTGCGGGTAGTGGTCGTCGACGACGACTTCCGCCTCACCGCCCTGCACCGGGCGTACGTGGAGCGGGTCGAGGGCTTCGAGGTGGTCGCCGAGGCCCACTCGGGAGCGGCGGCACTCACCGCCGTGGAGAAGACCGAACCGGACCTGCTCCTGCTCGACATCTACCTTCCGGACATCTCCGGGCTGGAGGTCCTGCGCCGCATCCGCCAGCCGGGACGAGCCCAGACCGACGTGGTCGTGATCACTGCGGCTCGGGACGCCGCCAGCGTGCGGACATCGCTGCAGGGCGGGTCGTTGACCTACCTGATGAAGCCGTTCACCTTCGCCCGGCTCCAGGAGGTGCTCGAGGCCTATCGGTCGATGAGGTTACGCCTCGCCGGTGCGGAGGAGGTGACCCAGACGGAAGTCGACGAGCTGTACGCTGCCCTTCGCAGCGCCCCGCGTCGTGACCTGCCGAAGGGCCACTCGCCCCAGACGCTCGGCCTCATCGTCGAGACTCTGCGGGCCTCGGGCGAGGACCTCTCCTGCGAGGAAGTCGCGCAGCGCGCTGGGCTCAGCCGCGCAACCGCCCAGCGCTACTTGTCCCACCTGGCGCGCATCGGGCGGGTGGAGCTCTCGCTGCGCTACGGTGGGGGGCGCCCCGAGCACCGTTACCGCTGGCCGTGACCGTCTGGCGCTGCTCACTGCTGCGAGGGACCTGGAGCCCTCGGCCGCCGTCCCGCCCCGAGACGTGGCCGAAAGGGGGCTGACGTCGGGACCGAGGCCCTCCGGCGAGCCGCTCGAGACCCGTGCGCCGGCCCCGGCCGAAGTGGCGGTCGCCGGCCACGCCCCCGAGGACCCCGGCGTGCTAGGACATGGCGATGCCAAACGCGACCCCAGGCGAGCCCAGTGAGCAGAGGGGCGGTTGGGGCGCCCTCACCGTAGACGAGGTCCATCGGTGGCGAGACCTGCGGGCATTCGTAGAGCTCCCCTACCGGCTCCATGCCGGCTCCCCCTGGGTACCGCCGGTACGTATCGAGCGCCTGGCGTACCTCAACCGCAAGCTCAACCCGTTCTTCACCCACGGCCGTGCCGCCTGGTTCCTCGCCCGCCGGCAGGGAACCGTGGTCGGGAGGATATCGGCGCAGGTCGACGACGAGTTCAACCGCTTCCACGGGAGCCGCTGGGGGATGTTCGGCTTCCTCGAGCTGGAAGACGACCCGGAGGTGGCCGAGGCCCTCCTCGCTGCTGCCGAGGCGTGGCTGCGCTCGGAAGGCTGCGAGAAGATGGTCGGTCCGATGGACCTCACCGTCAACGACGAGAGCGGGGTGCTCATCGAGGGCTTCGAGCGGAGGCCACAGATCAAGCAACCCTGGCACCCGCCCTACTACCAGGTCCGCTGCGAGGAAGCCGGCCTCACCAAGGCGGTCGACCTGCTGTCCTACGAGCTGGACATCTCCGATCGAGAGCACCTGGACCCGGTGATCCCGAAGGCCGCCGAGCGGGCCCGGTCCCGCCACGGGCTCACCGTCAGGTTGATGGGCCGCCGCCATCTACGCCGTGACATGGACATCTTCGCCGAGATCTACAACGACGCATGGTCCGACAACTGGGGTTTCGTGCCCTACGGCAAGGCGGACCTGGACGCCTACGCGCTCGAGATGCAGATCGCCTGGGCACCCGGCTGGTTCATGATCGTCGAGCACGACGCGACCCCGGTCGCAATGGCCATCACCGTGTTGGACCTGAACCAGGTCCTCGCCCGGATGCACGGAAGGCTGCTCCCGTGGGGCTGGTGGTACCTCCTGCGGCGCTACCACTACGTCGACCAGGTCCGGGTCGGCTTCCTCGGGGTGAAGCCGGCCTACGAGTACACCGGGGCCGCCGCGTTGCTCTACGCCGAGCACTTCGCCACTGCGGAGCACTCCTGGATCAAGCACGGCGAGGCCGGATGGATCCTCGAGACCAACCGGGGGATGCGCCGGGGACTCGAGGCGATGGGCGGCCGGATCGTGAAGCGCTACCGGGTCTACGAGCGCCAGCTGGCCTAACCGGCCCAGCGGAGCCTGGCCACCGACACCTGGCCCCCCGCCAACCCGCCCTGCGCAACGTGGCCACCGACACCCGGGAAGCAGGCGCCCTGGCCGAGGGGCCCCGGCGGGGCTCAGCCGACGACGGTGAGGTCGTGGCTGGCCAGGTTGAGCGGCCTCGGACCCGCGTCGGTGGCAACGACGATGTCCTCGATGCGGGCCCCGTAGCGACCGGCCAGGTAGATGCCCGGCTCGACGGAGAACGCGTGCCCGGCAACTAGGGGCTGGGCGTTGCCGGCGACGATGTAGGGGTCCTCGTGGCCCTCCATCCCGATGCCGTGACCGGTGCGATGGATGAACGCCGCTCCATAGCCACCCGCTGCTATCCGCTCCCGCGCGACCCGGTCCACCTCCTCACAGGGGGTGCCTACGGTCGCAGCAGCGACCGCCGCGGCCTGGGCTTCCTGCAACAAGGCGTAGAGCTCGACCATCTCGGGCGAGGGCTCGCCGGTGAAGACGGTCCGCGTGATGTCCGAGCAGTAGCCGGCCATGGTTCCCCCGAAGTCGCACACCACCGCCTCACCCGGCCCGATCACCCGGGTCCCCGGCTCGTGGTGGGGGCTCGCCGAGTTGGGGCCGCTGCCGACGATGGCGAAGTCGACGCGATCGTGGCCCTCGGCGATCAGGCGGCGCCCGAGGTCCTCCGACACCTGCCTCTCGCTGCGCCCGACCAGAGCGACCTCCCCGCCCAGGAGTGCGGCAGCAACCCGGTCGGCACCAGCGGAGGCGGCGGCGAGCGCCTCGACCTCCTCGCGGTCCTTGACCGCCCTCAGCGGGCCGGTGACCCGAGAGGAGGTCCCCCACTCCCTCGACGGGAGGGCCTCCTGGAGAGCCAGGAGGAAGGTGGACCACATCCGGTCGGAGACCGCTAGCCGGCGCCGGCTGCCGACGATCCGGGCCGCGGCCGCCACTGGATCCTCTCCCTCCGCCCAGGGCCGCACCTCGAAGACCGCCGGGTCGGGATCGACCCGAGGGGCCTCGAGCTCGGGGACGAGCAACACTGCGTCTGCGTCTGCCGGCACCACGAGCACGGTGAGGCGCTCGAGCGGCATCGCCTGGTAGCCGGTCAACCACGGCAGGTCGGCGCCGAGGGAGAGCAGCATCGCCTCGATCCCCGACTCCTCCATCGCCGCCCGCACCCGGGCTATCCGTCCCTGCCGGCCCGCCGGCAGCACCGACGTGCCCGGCTGGCTCATCGGAAGGCCCCGCTCGCCGAGGACAGCAGCGGAGGGGCTCCCGCCGACGCCACGGCGTCCGCCGCAGCGCGGGCGTGGTAGCTGGAGCGGGTGAGGGGCGAGGCCTCCACATGCGGGATGCCGATCGCCTCCCCTGCAGCAGCGAGGCCGGCCAGCTCGGCCGGGCTCCACCAACGCTGGACCGGAAGATGGCGGGCGCTCGGGCGCAGGTACTGGCCGATGGTGACGATCGCTACGCCGACACCGTGCAGATCGGCAAGTGCGGAGAGCACCTCGCCGGGCTCCTCTCCCATTCCGACGATCAAGCCCGACTTGGTGGTGAGGCCGGCGGAGCGCGCCCTGGCGAGCACCGACAGGCTCCGGGCATACGAAGCCGAGGGTCGGACGGCACGCTGGAGGCGGGCGACCGTCTCCAGGTTGTGGTTCAACACGTCCGGCCGGGCGTCGAAGATCCGAGCCAGCGACTCGTCGTTACCCCGGCAGTCGGAGATCAGTAGCTCGACGCGGGTAGCAGGCATGCGCCGGCGGATCGCGCGGGCCGTCTCGGCGAGGGCGCCGGCGCCGTCGTCGGGGAGGTCGTCTCGGGCGACGGTCGTCACGACGGCATGAGCTAGACCGAGGCGCTCGACCGCCTCGGCGACCCGCTCCGGCTCGCCCGGGTCGGGGGGGAGCGGCTTGCGGGTGTCGACCAGGCAGAACCCGCACGCACGGGTGCAGCGGTCCCCGTTGACCATGAAGGTCGCCGTGCCGTCTGCCCAGCACTCGTAGATGTTCGGGCACCCGGCCTCCTCGCAGACCGTGACGAGCGAGAGCGACCGGATCGTCTTGCGCAAGGAGCGGTACTCGTCGCCCATCCGGGCCGGGACCCGCAACCAGTCGGGCTTGCGCTCGGCGATGCCGAGCCCGGCCTCCGGGTCCACGCCCGCCTCCGCCAAGCGCCCGAGCAGTCGCACCGGCTGCCCGGCGCCGGCGAGCACGGCCCGACTTGCACCGGCTCCCACTGCGCTCCCGGCGCTGGCGTTCATCGCACTCCGGGCGCCGGCACTGCCACCAGCACCGGCAGCGGTACCGGCGGAGGCCTCTTCGCCGACCTGCTCCCCTCTCGTGAACGCGGCCAGGTCCGCCGGAGAGACCCTCCAGGCGACGTCACTGCGGTCGACCCGGTCGTAGCCGAAGTGCGCAGCGGCGGCATCGACCACTGCGTCGACGGCGTCGCGCATCTCGACGCAGACACCCTCGGCGAGCAACGAGCTCACCGGCTTGTCGGCGATACCGCAGGGGACGATATGGCCGAAGTAGGCGAGGTCAGGGCTCACGTTGAGGGCGAACCCGTGCATGCTCCGGCCCTTCGACAGGCGCACGCCGACGGCGCAGACCTTGCGCGGAGCGCCCTCGGCCACCCCGACCCACACCCCGGGGTAGCCGTCCAGGCGGGAGGCGCCGGGCAAGCCGAGCGAGGAGAGGGCGTCGATCACGACCCCTTCCAGTGCGTGCACGTACCCGGGCACCGCGCCCGGGCCCATTGCCACCGTGCGGATCGGGTAGCCGACCAGCTGGCCAGGGCCATGGTAGGTGACGTCGCCGCCCCGGTCGGTCGTGAGGACCTCTGCTCCCACCGAAGCCGGATCGACCAGTACGTGCGCCGGATCGGCCCTCACCCCGAGGGTGTAGACGTGGGGGTGCTCGAGCAGGAGCAGCCAGTCGTCAGTGCCGTCTGCCCAGAGCCCGTGCTGCAATGCGAGCGCGTCAGCGTAGCGGACCCGCCCGAGCCAGCGGGCACGTAGAGGACCGCTCACCGAAGGAGGCTCACAGCTCGACAGCCCAGTCCCGGGTCTCCAGGATCTCCTTCACCCGAGCGACGAACGCTGCTGCGTAGGCTCCGTCGAAGGCACGGTGATCCCAGGAGAGCACCAGGTTGCCGACCGGGTGGACGGCGATCCCGTCGGTGCCGTCGGGCAGCTCGACGGCCACCGGAGCCTTGCGGACCCCGTCGGTGGAGAGGATCGCCACCTGTGGCTGGTTGATCACCGGGACGGTGATGAAGGTCCCGAACGGCCCGGCATTGGTGATGGTGAAAGTCCCCCCTGCGATGTCGTCCATGGTGAGCTTGCGGCTCCGGGCCCTGGCGGCGAGACCCGAGACCTCCCGGGCGATCTGGCGCATCCGCTTGCCGTCGGCCTGGTGGACGACCGGGACCAGCAGCCCCTCGAAGTCGAGGTCGACGGCTATCCCGAGGTTGACGTCCCGGTGGACCACCAGTGCGTCCTCGCCGACCGAGCTGTTCACGTGCGGGAACTCGGCCACGGCGTCCACCACGGCGCGTGCCACGAAGGGGAGATAGGTGAGGCCGAAGCCCTCGGCCTCCCTGAAGGCGGCCTTGGCCGCCGAGCGGACCTTCTCCACTCCGAGATAGTCGACCTGCACTGCGACCATGGTGTGGGCCGAGGTGGCCTTCGAGCGCACCATGTGCTCGGCGGTGCGCCGGCGGATGTTGGTGAACGGCACGACGGTGTCGCGCTCCCCCGCGCTGGCCGGGCCGAACGGCTCGGCAGGCGCCGCAGGGCGCTGCTCTGCCGCCGCAGGCGCGCTGGGGGCCAGGGGGGCGGGGGGCGCAGCCGGCGGTGCAGGAGGGGCAGCCGGCGGCCCACCGTTGCTCTGCTTGTCGATCAGTGCGAGCACGTCCGAGCGGGTGATCCGGCCGCCGGCGCCAGATCCGGCGATGCTCGACGGATCGAGGTTGTGCTCGGCGATCAGCCGGCGCACGACCGGCGAGAGCACCTTGCCCCCCGGTCCAGCGGCCGGGGAGTCGCCAGCCGGGCCGGCAGCGCCAAGAGGCGATGCAGCCGGCACGCCGGCGCCGGGCGCGCCCGGCGGGGCGAGGGCCATCCCGGCCGCAGCGGGCTGGAGGGTGGCGGGGCTCGGCTCCGGAGCCCCGACCCTTACGCTCGCGGGGTCGGGTAGCGCCTCGGAGGAGCCGTTGGCCGCTGTCGGGGCGGGCTCGGTCGGCGACGACCCGTTCGCACCAGCCGGGGTGGCGCTCTCTTGGGTGGCGGCAGCCGGGCTTGCCCCCTCGGGGGCGATCACCGCCAGGCGCGTCCCGACGTCGACGGTGTCCCCCTCGGGAACGAGGATCTCGGCCAGCACCCCGGCCGCCGGGGAGGGCACCTCCGAGTCGACCTTGTCGGTGGACACCTCGAAGAGGACCTCGTCCTCGGCGACCGGGTCGCCGACCTGCTTGAGCCACCGGGTGACGGTCCCCTCGGTCACGGTCTCGCCCAACTGGGGCATGACGATGTCAGCCAACGTGCAGTCCTCTTCCGGTCAGGGCGAGGATGGTCTCGCCGAAGGTCTCCGACAGGGTCGGGTGGGGCTGGACGAAGGGAGCGACCTCGTCGGGCGTCGCCTCCCAGTTCACGGAGAGGTAGGCCTGGCCGAGCTGCTCTGTCACCCAGGGCCCGACCATGTGCACCCCGAGTATCCGGCCTGCCCGGCCGTCGTGGGTCTTCTCGCAGATCACCTTCACCAGGCCCTCGGGCTCGCCCACGATCAACGCCCGGCCGTTGCCCCCGTAGGGGTCCTTCTTGGTGACCACTTCGTAGCCGGCCTCACGGGCAGCCTCCTCCGACAGCCCGGCGAAGGCCACCTCCGGATGGCAGTAGATGCACCAGGGCACCTTGGAGTAGTCGACCGGGACGATCTCCTCTCCGAGGACCTGGTCGATGGCGCGCATCCCCTCTGCGAAACCGACATGGGCGAGCTGAGGGGTGGCGACCACATCCCCGCAAGCGAACACCCCCGGTTCCCCGGTGCGCAGGTGGTCGTCCACCTCGATGAACCCCCGGCTGTCGACGCGGACCCCGGTGCCCTCCAGGCCGAGATCCTCGGTGAGGGGCCGGCGGCCGACCGACACCACGACCGTCTCGACCCCGATCTCCTCCCCTTGGCCGAACTGCACGGTAGTCGTGCGGCCGTCGGCCGCTGGCCGGTGCCCGGTCACCGTGACCCCGGTTCGGATGTCGATCCCTCGCTGGCGGAAGGAGCGGACCACCACCTCTGCGACGTCCTTGTCGCAGCCGGGCAGGATCTTCGGGAGCCCCTCCAGGATGGTGACCTGCGAGCCGAGGTCGGAGAGCATCGAGGCGAACTCACAGCCGATCGCCCCGCCACCGATCACGACCGCAGAGGCGGGTAGGTGCTCGAGGTCGAGGACCTCGTCGGAGGTGACCACCAGCCGGCCGTCGACCTCGAAGCCCGGGATCGTGCGCGGCACCGAGCCGGAAGCGATGATCACCCACTTGCCCCGCAGCTCGGTCCCGTCGTCGACGGTGACGAGGTGGTCGGGGCCGAGCCGGCCGGTGCCGGCAAAGGTGACCACCTTCCGCTTCTTCATGAGCCCCTGGAGGCCTTTCCACAGCTGGTCCACGACCTTCTGCTTGCGGGCCTGGCTCTGGGCGAGATCGACTCCAGGGGGGTCGGCAACGATGCCGAACTCCTTGGCGCCGACCACGGTCCGATAGACGGCCGCCGTCTCGAGCAGCTCCTTGGCCGGGATGCAGCCCCGGTGGAGGCAGGTGCCACCCACCTTGTCCTTCTCCACCACGGCGATGCGCAGACCGGCGAGACCTCCGTGGAGGGCCGCGGCGTAGCCCGCCGGGCCACCGCCGATTATGACCACGTCGAAATCCTGGGCCGTCGGGACCACCTCCTCGCTCTGACCACCCTACGGCGGTATCTATCATGACGGCATGTCCGAGGTTGTACTCGAGAGCCGAGCGCCAGGCGCTCCCGTCCCTCCGGACCTGGCGCTGCTACGCGAGGAGCTGCCCGGCGACCGGGAGCTGGTCGAGGAGGAGCTGTTGGTGGAGGAGATCTCGATCGACGGCATGTGCGGGGTGTACTGATCGCCGACTTCGACCCCGCTGCGCCCTACCGGCTCGACCCACGGGTGGCGCTCCGCGACGAGCCGTTC
>JAKARG010000532.1 GCA_021819345.1 Actinomycetes bacterium
TGGCACTGCGAGCAGGCCGAGACCGCCGAGACCGACGAAGTTCCGCACGTCGAGGAGAGCCTGGCCGTGCGGGTCGATGGCGAGGACGCCGAGCGCTCCTGCGATCAGCCCCGCCGATGCGATCGTTGGGAGAGCCCTGGTCGACCAGATGCTCCGGCCACAGCTTCGCTCGACCTCGGCGGCTTCTTCTCTGGTCGCGAGGCAGACGACGAGCACGCCCACGAGCGGGAGGAGCGTGACGAGGGGGAGCTCCAGGGCGTCGGTCGAGCGGAGCGAGGCGACGGGCACCGTGAGGTCGGACACGACCAGCCCCGTCACGCCGAGGAAGGTCGCCGTCAAGGCGCTGGAGCGAACCCGCCGCGCTCGCAGCAGGTGCCTCACGGGATGGGCGGAGCGGGCAGCGAGCAGTCGTGCTGGGCGCGCAGCGCCTGGGCTGCCCAGGCGTGCTGGCGGGCGGCGGGCGCTTGGAGCAGGCTCGACAGCTCCGGCTGGGCGGGCGGAGGGACGAGGGCCTCCACTGTGGTGTCCGGCTCGACCTGGTGGATCAGCCAACCTTGGAGCTCGGCGAGGACCTGATCGCCGGGCCAGGATGCACCACCGCCAGGGAGCCGCTTGGCGCAGGAGGGCACGGCACCGGCGAGACCACCGACCATCGACACGGCCAAGGACTGCGCGGAAACCCTACCGAGGGGAAGGCTGAAGGTCCCGGTCCGCGCCGCGCGCTGTGGCGGAAGGAGTCCTTGCGCGTACAGCCTGCGTGGAACATCGGGTAGTCCCTGGAGGGGTGCGAAGGCCAGCGCTGCGGCCCGGGTCGCCAACCCGAGCTGGGAGCGCTCGGCCGGCCAGACGCAGACGGTGAGCCCTTCTGCGCGAGCGCACGGGTAGTGCGAGGGCGGCGGGCTGCTCACGAGCAACGCGCCGTTGCCTGTGCGCAGCTCCCCGACTCCGCCGGCTATCAGCGCAGCCACGAGGCCCATCGCCCCGACGCTGCGAAGCGTCAGCCCGCCACCTGGGCGTCGGGCTCGGCTCTGCCACCGCCGGCCGGCGATCAGGAGGAACCCCACGCCGATCAGCCCGGTGAGGACGAGCGCCTGTCCGGCCAGCGCGCCTGTCCTCGGCGCCACGTTCAGTCCGCAGCAGCCCTGGTCGACACCCGCGACGAGCGACGTCCAGGCCAGGGAGTGGCTGGAGTCGACGACGAGGAACAGGTAGCTCGCCACCGCGACGATGGGTGCCGTGGCTGGATGCGGCACCCATAGCCCGATGGCATAGCCGAGAGCCGCCCAGGCGATAATGACCAGCGCGCCGAGCGCGATCACAGCCAGCTGGGGTGATCCGTAGGGGGAGAACCGGAAGGCAACAAGAGCCGCCGCGGCGACGTAGACGACGATCCCCAGGGCAGCGCCGACGCCGATCACCCTTGCGCCGACGAGCAGAGCCGAGCGGGCAGTGGAGGCCTCGAGTTCGTAGAAGCCGCTCCGGCGGCCTCTCGACGCCTCCCAGGCGACGAGACCGGCGATCGCGGGAGCGATCACCACGCACAGCGACTCGATATGGCCACTCGCCCCGCCGAAGGAGAAGTCCCACGACGCCGGCGAGGCCACCGCAGCAGCACCTGCCAACGCCATGAGCGGCGCAGCGACCCAGACGACGGCGCTACGCCGGGTCCAGGCGAGCGTGGCCCTCATGCCGGCGGCAGCTGCACCGGAGGCGACCCGACCAGCTTGATGTACGCCGCTCGTAGGCCCGGCCCCCCGCCGAGCTCGGCCAGCTCGGTGCTCGGACCCTCGAAGCGGACGGTCCCGGCGGCCAGGACCACCACCCCCGCCCGGAGCGCCTCGACGTCCTCCAACAGGTGGGTGCTGAGCAGCACGGCAGTGGACGGGTCGAGGCCGCCGAGCACCTCGTAGAAGCCCTGCCGCTGCTCAGGGTCCAGACCCGCGGTCGGCTCGTCGAGGATGAGCAGGTCGGGCTCGTTGACAATCGCCTGCGCGATCCCGGCCCGCCGGAGCATCCCGCCTGACAGTGCGGTCAGCTTCGTGCGCCGATGGTCTCCCAAGCCGACCTTCGCGAGGGCCGTGGAGGCCGCTGCGGGCGCCACCTTCCCCGGCATCCCCCGCAGCCATGCGACGTAGGCCACGTACTCCTCACACGTCAAGTGCCCCAGGTAGCCGCCGCGTTGAGGCAGGTAGCCGAGACGCTGGCGGTACTGGCCGAGCGAGCCGCTCGTGGTCGAATCCGCACCGAAGCACACGCCTCCGATCTCGATCTGACCGTGCTGGACTCGTAGCGTCGTGGCGAGCAGACGCAGCAGGGTCGTCTTGCCGGCACCGTTCGGGCCGAGCAGGGCGTTGATCCCCGAGTGCAGGCCGAACGACACCTGCCTAAGCGCTCTGACCGGGCGTCCCCGGCGGAGCCCCCCGAAAGAGTGGGACAGTGCCTTCACGCACCCCGGATCCGCTCCAGCCCGCTGCGAGGGGGAGCGGCCATGCGCCCCGCCGGCTTCAGCGCTGGGCACGCAGTCCGCTTCGGGCCGTGCCGGGCCGGTGGCTCACGCCCGCCACGGCGAAGACCGCCAGCACCGCCACGAGCAGGACCGCGCCGAAGGTGGCGGTGCTGTGGCGCGGCGCGGCGCCAACGCAGATGACCAGCCACGGCACGCTGGACGCCGCGAGCACCCCGGCGGTGACCGCCCGGCCGGCCACGACCAGCCAGATCGGA
>JAKARG010000533.1:0-1456 GCA_021819345.1 Actinomycetes bacterium
AACACCTTCCCCCGATCATGACCCAACAGCCGCTGGTCGCCCCCGGCGGTCACCGCCGCGGACAGCTCCTCGCCGAGGCCGAGACGGTCAGCGAAACAACAGGGTCTTCCGGCATAGATGTGGGTCTCGGAGGGGATCACAGGACCCGGATGGCGCATGGCGCCTGGTCTGCAGGGCGGCGGGGAGGCTCCCCGAGGATGTGTCCGACTTCGCTCTGGATGCTTAGCCTGGGGAAGTGTCCGGTGAGCGTAGGTATGGGTGCTTACGGCCTACGACCCGACGAGCAGGGCGGCAGGTAGGTCTCCCCAAGGCGGGGACCTACTCCGTCGTCGGCTCCGCGAGCCAACAGCGAGCGCTGATGGGAAGGCCAAGTCCTACGGAGCGCCTGCGGCCGGCCTTGACACCAGCTCGGCCAGCCCGAAGCCGAACATGCGAGGAGGCTCATTGAGCGAGCTACACAGGTGTTGGCCCCTAGTGGTGGCACGCACGGGTGACGGTACCGTTCAGGATGCGAAACCAATGAAGAGGAGCGTCACCCGATGCGTGTCACCACAGCATTCTCTCGCATGTTGGCCCTCGATGGGGTCCGGGTCTGGCACGTGGCCTTCGGGGCCGAGGCGATCACGGTGAGCCTGGCGTTGCGGCGCCGGGCCCTGGTCTGCCCCGAATGTGGCTACAAGACCATGGCTCGCTACGACACCCGCCCCGTCGTCTCCCGATGGCGGCACCTCGACCTCGGGATCTGGCGCCTGGAGCTGACCTCGACGCTTCGCCGGCTGTGCTGTCCGTCCCATGGGGTGCGCACCGAGGCGGTCCCCTTTGCCCGGGCCGGGTCGCGCTTCACCGCCGACTTCGAAGACCTGGTCGCCTGGCTGGCGACGGCCATGGACAAGACCGCCATCTGCGCACTGGTGCGCATCGACTGGGACAGCGTGGGGCGGATCCTCACCCGGGTCATGAGCACCTCGATCGACCTCACCCGCTTGGACGGGCTGTTCCGCATCGGCATCGACGACGTGTCATGGCGCCGCCACCACCACTACCTGACCCTGGTCTCGGATCACGACACCTCCCGGATCGTCTGGGGCGCCCCCGGGCGTGACACCGCCACCGCCGACAGCTTCTTCGACGAGCTCGGAGAGCAACGCTCCGGCCAGCTCGAAGCGGTCTCTGCAGACATGGCCGCCGCCTACACCAACTCCGTCAAGGCGAGAGCCACCAAAGCGGTCATCTGCTACGACCCGTTCCATGTCGTGCAGCTCGCCACGACTGCGCTCGACAAGGTCCGCCGACGCGTGTGGAACGATATGCGCTCGGTCGACACCGCCGCGTATGAGTCCCCCCACGTGGTGGGGTTTCGGGTAGCCCGGGGGTCCACCATGAGGTGAGCCACCGGCGAGATGCTCGGTGTGTACCTACAAGTGCACAACGAGGAGATCACACCGATGGCTCTGTC
>JAKARG010000533.1:1466-2720 GCA_021819345.1 Actinomycetes bacterium
CCGCCGCCTACACCAACTCCGTCAAGGCGAGAGCCACCAAAGCGGTCATCTGCTACGACCCGTTCCATGTCGTGCAGGTGCGCCGTGAGGCGCCGTGTGTCCGGGGGTGGGTGAGAGGCCCGCCCCGCTGGGCTGTCGCAGCAGCCTGGTGAAGCTGAGGGCAGCCTGACCCTGGAGGTGCAGGGGAGGGTGGGAAGCAGCCCTGACAACGACGGGACGGGTCGGCACTGCCAGACGACCCGGGTCCGGCAAGCGAGATCGAGAGGCGTAACGGAAGTGAACCAGTGGTTGAACCCGCTCAAGCGTGGAACCGGCTCCAACCTGGTGGATATGGGCCGGGCAGCAGCGTGCGTCCCCCGAGGCAGCACTCGGAAGACGACTCCGGGGCCGGTCATGGACGCCGGCCAGGAGGCCACCGGGGAAGGCCTGCGGCGTACCCGTGGCGAGGCTGCAGCGGCAGAGCTGGGCGCCGATCCGATCGACCGGCACACGGTGAACACGGGAACCGTCCCCGGGTCGCCCTACCCACCGCCCGGCCAGGGCGGTGGCGGGCAGGCCCGCCGTCGGCTGACGGCCCGGGGACGGGGCGGAGGGTCCGTAGTAGTCCGAGCGTGGGAGAGCCACGCACATGGCGAAGGGACCCAGCGAGTCTGCAGCACAAGGACTGGGATGCCAGGAGGTCGCCGGTGAACACCGACGCTCCGTGGCCGAGCCTCGATGAGGCCGAGTCACGGGTACTGGGGATCCAGACCAAGCTGCACCAATGGGCAACCGACAATCCTGATCGTCGGTTCGATGACCTGTTCAACCTTGTCGCCGATCCTGCGTTCCTCACCGTCGCGTGGGATCGGGTGCGAGGCAACCGAGGGGCACGCTCGGCTGGAGTCGATGGGGTGAAGCCTGCCGACATCGTCTTCGGTGCGGACACGTTCCTGTCGCAGCTACGAGATGATCTCGGGGCCGGCAGGTTCGAACCGCTGCCCGTGCGAGAACGGATGATCCCCAAGGCGTCGGGAAAGCTCCGCCGCCTCGGCATCCCCACCGCCCGGGACCGGGTCGTGCAAGCCAGCCTGAAGCTGGTCCTCGAGCCGATCTTCGAGGCGGACTTCAAGCCGGTGTCTTACGGCTTCCGTCCCCGACGCCGACCTCATGACGCCATCGCCGAGATCCAGATGCTGGCCACCCGGGGATACACCTGGGTGCTGGAAGCTGACATCGCGGCGTGCTTCGACGAGATCTCCCACACCGGTAGAT
>JAKARG010000027.1 GCA_021819345.1 Actinomycetes bacterium
CACCGCCTGGAGAGCTCGTTGCGGCACAGGTCACGACAGCTCCTGCTCCCGCACCGCCGGGGCGGACGCAACTGCGCCCGGCCCCGAAGATTCTGCGCCACCGGACCTGCCAGCGCAAGGCCCGCCCGCTCGACTTCCTGGTGGCGAGGGTGGCCGGTTTCTGCTGCGCCCGCCCGCCGGGCGTATCGAGGGCGCAGGCTACAGCCGCTGGCCGGCACCGGGGCGAGCGCTCAGTCGGGGGTGTTGGCGGACACGAGTGCCGCCAGGTCGGCGCTCTGGCGCAGTCGGCTCGGCTCGTGCACGTACATCATGTGCCCGGACGGGTAGTAGCGCATCTCGATGTTGCTCAGCAGCTGGCTCGGCAGCCCGAGGTGGGCGAATGCGTGCTCGGCTGCGAAGTAGGGGGTGGCCCCGTCGTAGTAGCCGCAGGCCACCTGGACCCGCATGTGGGGGTTGTGGCGCATCGCTCGGCCGAGCATGGAGGTGATGCTAACTGCTCGCCCCTCGAACTCGGCGTAGCTCCAAGGCTGCACCCGGCCGGTGAGGACCTCGTAGCTGAGGTCGCTGCGGTAGCCGAGCTCGGCGCGCAAGTAGTGGTTGATGGCCGCCGAGTAGGGGCCGTGGATCGCGACGTTGCTCGGGTCGTCGGTCGGCTTCTCCCCGGCGTCGTCGGCCTCCCAGCCCGCGAAGCGCCCGTCGAGCCGACCGACCACCAGTCCCCGGTGGCGCAGCAGCTCCCGGAAGAAGCGCTGGTGCTCGATCCGCAGGTCGCATTGTGAGACGAAGTCCTCGGAGAGGCCGGTGAGCGAGGCGACACGTTGGACCAGGTCGGCGCGCTCGACGGGGTCCAGCCGGCTACCGCGGGCGAGGCCGCGGAGGTAGGCGTCGGCGGCCAGTGCCTCCGCCTCCGCACGCACCTCGTCGAGGCTCCTACCAGGGTGCAGGCCGTGGTAGTGGGCGATCGCGGCGTAGGTGGGGAGGTACAGCGCCGCCGGCAGGTCGTTGCCCTCGTTGAAGCGGATCGTGCCCATGTCGAGCACCGAGGAGATCAACGCGAGGCCGTTGGGGAACAGCCCGTAGCGGGTCTGGAGGTGGTCGGCGAGGGCGCTCGCCCGCAGCGTGCCGTAGGACTCCCCGGCGAGGTACTTGGGTGACAACCACCGGCCGTTGCGGGTGGTCCAGAGCCGGATCAGCTCGCCGACCGATTCGAGGTCACGTTGGAAGCCGTGGTACTCGCCTGCCTTGCCCCCCTCGACGACCCGTGAGAAGCCGGTGGTGACCGGGTCCACGAAGACCAAGTCGCTGTGGGCGAGGAGGGTCTCGGGGTTGTCGGCGAGCCCCCAAGGGGGAGGCGAGAGCGTGCCGGCGTCACCCATCACCACCCGGCGCGGCCCGAGCAGGCCGAGGTGGAGCCAGACGCTCGAGGACCCCGGACCTCCGTTGAAGGCGAAGGTGACCGGCCGAGTCGCCGGGTCTGTGCCGTCGAGGGTGTAGGCGACGACGAACATCTGGGCCCGCGCCCGGTGCCCGCCGAAGGTTCCGTCGTCGAGCTGCTCCTCCCGCAGGACCATGCGTCCGGTGACCGCGGTGTAGCTCAGCTCCCCACCTGGCACCGGGAGCTGGTGATGGGTCTCGACCAGGTCGTCGGTCGGCTCTGGCCGTGGGGACCCGTCCCGGCGAGGCTCGTCGCCACCCGCCGGAGCGCTGCTCCGGTGCTCGTCATCGGGCTCATGGTGATCGGGCATCCTCGGTCTCGCTCCTCGGCTGGGGGGAAGGCCGAGCGTCACCACCGTGGCGAGCCCGGCCCCTGTGCGAAGCGATGGGCCGGGGGATCTCGCAGAGAGCAGTCGCGGTGGTCACGGTCGTCCTGGTTTAGTGGCTCGGGGCAGTGCCCCGACGACGCAAGCCTCCCGCCGGGCCCGCCCTCTTGTCCACTTCGGCCGGACCAGGGCCGGTGCGCTCGCTTCCGGCGCACCGGCCCCATGCCGGCGGGGTGGCTGTACGGCTCCCGGAGCCGCTCGGGTGTTACCCGGCCGAGCCCGAGTGGGCGAGGGCGGCCACGAAGCCGGTTCCGATCGTCCCGAGCCCGGTCATGCTGTTGTAGCCCGGGCCGAAGGTGTCGAGAGCCGTGTTCTGCACCGACACGTTGCCGGTGCCGTCCTGGTAGGCCTCCAGGCCCTCGTAGTTGAACGCCGCGAAGGTGGTGATCACCTGGCCGCTGTCACCCTTGGAGTAGACCTGTACGACCGTGCCGCTCGGGGCTCCGACCGAGTTCTCACCCGTGCTCGGGTTGGTCCCGAGCGGGTCGGAGGAGCTGACGCCGATCAGGTTGGTCGGGTCGACGGGGGTCAGCGCTCCGGCGGCCTGCAGGGTCGCATAGTCGCCGTAGAGGGTCGGGTTCAGCAGGCCGAGCGGTCCGGAGCCGGCCAGCTCGGCGTCGGCGACCGCACCGGCGAGCAGCGGGGCGGCGAGGCTGGTGCCGCCGATCGAGAACGTCCCGAAGTGCGTCGACCCGTCGGCGAAGGTCTCGGTGAGCCCGATCAGCATCCCGGTGAAGGGGTCGGCGTCCATCGAGATGTCCGGCACGGTCCGGTAGGGGACCGGGCCGTTGACCGCCACGTTGCGCTCCGCCAGGTCGGTGGGCACCACGTTCGCCTGGTAGCTCGGTTGGGGGAACGAGTAGCTGGTCCCCCCTCCGCTGCCGGCGTAGAACGCCGGCGTGCCGAACCCGGCGGGGCTGCCGTTGCTGGCGGGGCTGTAGTTGCTGATCGCCGACGACCACCCGTAGGTCGCCTGTGCGGAGCCGGACTGGCCGATCTGGACCGACGTCCCTCCGACCGCCGTGACGTAGGGGTCGGTTGCGGGGTAGTTGGGGATCTGGAGCCCGAAGTCGGCGACGTTGTCGCCGGTGTCGCCGCTGCTGAACAGCACGCTCACGCCCTCGGCGGCCGCCATCTGGAAGACGTCCTCGAAGGCGGTGATCGTCGCCGGGTCGTTGAAGACGTCCCCGAGGTCCATCGCCCAGGAGTTGCTCACCACGTTGGCCCCTCCGGTCACTGCCTGCTGCTCGGCGGTGATCAGGCTCGAGTTGGTGCAGGAGGTCGCGCCCACGTACTGGATGTACGCGTCGGGAGCGACTGCGTGGTAAGCCTCCAGGTCGAGGGCCTGCTCCTCGTAGACCCCACCTCCGCCGCACTCGGTGACATCGGACACCTGGGCGGGCTGCTCGTTGTCGAACTGACCGGAGCGCAGTGGGTTGGTCGGGTCCTCGGTGGAGAAGTACTCGTTCAGGTCGGATGCGATCGTCGGCGAGTCGAACCACAGCACGTCCGCAATGGTCACGTGCTTCCCTGGGCCTCCAGGACCCCCTGGGCCTCCAGGACCCCCTGGGCCTCCAGGACCCCCTGGGCCGTGGTGGGCGTCGGTCGTCTGCGCTGCCGTCGAGCTCAGCTGGGACTGGCCCAGGTTGTAGGCGGAGCGCAGCTGGGCCGGCGTGTAGCCGCAGGTGTCCCAGGGCAAGGCCGAGTTGTAGGGCGCCGGGGCGCTGTAGGTGCTCGAAGTGAGCTGGCCCCAGTACGTGGAGCACTTGCCGACCGGTACGAAGGCAGTCGGCGGAGGCGGCTCACCGGCGCCTGCTGTGGGAGGCGCCGGCTGTCCCGGGGACGGAGGCGCCGGTGGCGAGGGTGGAGCCGGGGGCACCGGCGGGCCCGGAGGGTTCCCGCCGGCCGTAACCGTGGCGGCCGTGCTGGCCAGGGTCGTCGTGGCCAGCACCTCGTTGACCCCGGCGACGGCGGAGACGACCCCGGTGAGGCCTGCGGGCATGGTGAGCGGCCCCGATGCGAGGCGCACGTCCTTTCCGGCGACCTCGTAGAGCGCAAGCTGCGTGTGGAATGCATGCTCCACCTGCGCCACGGTCCCGGTGGCCGCGACGGTGAGCCGGTCGCTCGGCACCGTGCCGACTCCGAAGTGGTGCTCGGCGAGCCAGTGCTCGACCCGGCTGACGGTCCGGGCAGTCGGTGCGAAGCGAGCCTCGAAGGCCGCCCTGGTGAGGAAGTGGCGGTACTCGGGAGAGCCCGGGGTGGACACCTCGCTCACCAGGCTCCGCAGCTCGCCGGCGTTGCGCCAGCCGAGGACCAGGTCGAACTGCACCGGGCTCGCCGGGTCGAGCTTGCCCACGAGATGTGAGCGCTCGGCTCGGCTGACCCCGCCCGGCACGACCTGGTGGTGAGCCGGTGCGGCGGCGGCCGGGTTGACCCCTAGGCCGACCGTGCCGAGAACTAGTCCTACTGCGCCGGCCGACAGGCCGAGACGTCGCCACCTTCGCATTGGTTGCCCTCCCTGGTCGGGACCGTCCCTCCCAGCGGGAAAGCTAACGGGTGGCGGCGCCAGTTCCAACTTTGGGTTGCCCACCCTCTGGAGTGCTTCGAAGGGCACTGGACCGAACAGGTGTTTGGGGCTACGATCCGAGATGACATCGGTGTGGTCCGGCGGAGGTCGCTGTCCCACCCCGTCCCTAGCGTGTGCACGTCACCCGAGCAGCCGCCGAACAGGCGGTCGGCGAACTACAGCGAGAGGAAGTTCCGTGGAGCGAGAAAAGGCCCTGGACATGGCGCTCGGGCAGATCGAGAAGCAGTTCGGCAAGGGCGCCATCATGCGGATGGGGGAGAACGCCCACATGCAGGTCGAGAGCATCTCGACCGGCGCGCTCTCCCTCGACATCGCGCTCGGGATCGGAGGGCTCCCCCGCGGCCGGGTGGTGGAGATCTTCGGCCCGGAGTCCTCGGGCAAGTCGACCCTGGCGATGCACGTGGTGGCGGAGGCCCAGCGCAACGGTGGGATCTGTGCCTATGTCGACGCGGAGCACGCCATGGACCCGGTCTACGCCCGGGCGATCGGGGTGAACATCGACGACCTGCTCATCTCGCAACCCGACACCGGGGAGCAGGCGCTCGAGATCGCCGACATGCTCATCCGCTCGGGAGCCCTCGACGTGGTGGTGATCGACTCGGTGGCCGCGCTCACCCCTCGTGCAGAGATCGAGGGGGAGATGGGGGACTCCCACGTCGGGCTCCAGGCCCGTCTCATGTCGCAGGCCCTGCGCAAGCTGACCGCCACCCTGAACAAGTCCAACACCATCGCCATCTTCATCAACCAGCTCCGGGAGAAGATCGGAGTGATGTTCGGCTGCTTCTCCTACGACACCCGGGTCGCGCTCGCCGACGGCACCTACGAGGAGATCGGAAGGATCGTCGAGCAGGAGCTGCCGGTCGAGGTCCTCTCTTACGACCCTGCGACGGGCGAGGTCGTGGCTCGACGGGTCGTCGGTTGGTTCGACAACGGGCCTACCGACCAGTTCCTCTCGGTGACCGTCGCCGAACCCGAAGGCGACGGTCGATCCCAGTTCTGCTGTACTGCCAACCACCAGGTGCTCACCCCTGGCGGTTGGCGGGAGGCCGGCGAGCTGGTCGCCGGCGACCGGGTGCTGCACAGGGTGTCGCTGCGCCTCTCGGAGCTCCAGTGGCAGGTGATCCTCGGCAGCCTCATGGGCGACGGTGCCCTCGTCCCCACCGACGACGGTCTGGCGGCTAGCTACCACTTCCCTCGGGAGGCCGAGCGGACCGAGCACGCGAACTGGAAGGCGGCGCTCTTCTACGAGCCGGGCGGCTCGTTCGGGACCGACCCGACCGGGGCCTGCCGCTACGAGCTCCCTCCGCTGCCAGAGCTCGCCGAGCTGGCCCGCGCCCTGCGGGTCGGTGGCCACCGGGTGCTGAGCGAGGACTACCTGAAGGCGCTGACCCCCCTGTCGCTGGCGGTCTGGTATGCCGACTCCGGGAGCTTCGAGGCGGGTGCGGGGGAGCCCAGGGAGGGGGCCGCTGCGACCGCCAGGATAGAGATCCCCCTGGGGGACCTTCACGAATCGTCCTGCCGGCGGCTCGTCGAGCACCTCCGCGACACGTGGGGGATCGACGGCG
The DNA here is from genome assembly GCA_021819345.1 of Actinomycetes bacterium. GTDB lineage: Bacteria > Actinomycetota > Acidimicrobiia > Acidimicrobiales > Palsa-688 > JAKAQB01. The sequence goes on from JAKARG010000027.1 coordinate 5,973, forward strand.
ACCTGGTGCGCTCGAGTGCTGCCCGCGGGCCGGCGGTGGTCCTCGCAGGCGGGGCGGTGGCGAGGTTCCAGGAGCTCGTCGCCCCATTCGTGCACCCCTCGATGGCGCACCTGCTCCCGGAGCCCCTACGGGGGCGCTTCGAGGTCGTGCCCTCCTTCGCCGAGGCGCGTGACGAGCTGATGCCGGTGCCGGTGGTCGAGGTTCGAGCCGAGGTGCCCGCTGGGAGCAGGCATCGCTTCGACATCGAGGTGGAGGGCAGCCACAATTACCTCGCCGACGGTGTGGTGGTCCACAACAGTCCCGAGACCACACCCGGGGGCCGGGCACTCAAGTTCTACTCGTCGGTCCGGCTCGACATTCGCCGCATCGAGTCCATCAAGGACGGCGCAGAGGTCACCGGGAACCGCACCCGGGTGAAGGTGGTGAAGAACAAGTGTGCGCCCCCTTTCAGGCAGGCCGAGTTCGACATCATGTACGGAAGGGGCATCAGCCGGGAGGGTTCGTTGCTCGACATTGCTGTGGAGCTGGGCATCGTGAAGAAGTCGGGCGCTTGGTACACCTACGAGGGCGAGCAGCTCGGCCAGGGCCGGGAGAACGCCAAGACCTTCCTCGCAGAGAACCTCGAGGTGCTGGTCGAGATCGACCACGCAGTACGTCAGCAGTCGGGGATCGGGACCCTGGACGGCCAGAGTGAGGTGCCCATCGGCTCCGATCCGCTCGACGACGAGCCGATCAGCCTCAACGACTGATGCCTGTCCGTCGGGCGGAGGAGAGCTACGGCCGCCGGCCCGAGGATCCCAGTGCGCCCGTGCGACCCTCGGAGGGGCCAGGAGCGCTCCCCGAGCCAGCGGGGGTCATCCCGAGGTCTCCTCGAGGACCCCGCTCACATACCAGCCCTTTCCTTCCGGACGGAGGGTCACCTCGTAGAGGGGGTTGGTCGGTGACGCCAGGGCGTAGGGCCCCCAGCTGCAGATCACCGGGTTGGGGCCCGGCGACGAGCACCCCCGGTCGTTGAGGACCTCCCCGTCGTAGGGGTGGGCGAAGATCGTCGCGACAGCGCTTGCGGAGCCGACCGCTTGCGCCCCGGCCCGGTCGCCCAGCTCCCAGTCACCCATGAACACCGCCGATGCGGCATAAGAGCTCGGCTGCGGGTCGTGGGGGAGGGTGGTGGTGGTGGTTGGCGGGACGGTCGTGGTGGTGGTGGTCGTCGTCGTCGTGGTAGTGCTGGTGGCAGGCGCAGCGGTAGAGGCCAGCGGGGCCGGCTCCTGGGGCACCGACCCGCCGGCGGCACCGGGTGTGGTCGACCCGCAGCCGGCGGCCAGTAGGGCGAGGCCGAAGCCGGCGAGGCCGACGGTGGCGAGGAGGAGGGCGGAGCGGCGCCGGGCGGCGGGCACGCAACGAGTATGGCGCCGGGGAACCCTCCGGCAGTGGCGACCCAGGGCAGCGGGGGCGGCCCTAGGATCACCAGCCGTGGCAGAGCCCACCCAGGACCTCACCTCCGCAAGCGCCCGGCGTTACCTCATCCGGACCTACGGGTGCCAGATGAACGAGCACGACTCGCGCCGGATCGCCGAGACGCTGGAAGCCGACGGGATGGAGCCGGCCGGCGGGCTCGACGACGCCGACGTGGTGGTGCTCAACACCTGTTGCATCCGGGAGAACGCCGACAACAGGCTCTACGGAGCGCTCGGTCACCTGAAGGCGGCCAAGGCGGCCCGCCCCGGACTGCAGATCGCGGTCGGCGGGTGTCTCGCCCAGAAGGACGGCAGCATGGTCCGCGAGCGCGCGCCCTGGGTGGACGCGGTGTGGGGGACCCACAACGTGGGGCGGGCTGCCGAGCTGCTCACCAGGGCGTCCACCGAGGGTCCGATCACCGAGGTGACCGACTCGTCCGGGACCGACGACCCGTTCCCATCGGCGCTGGCCGTGCAGCCCGACCAGGGCTTCTCAGCTTGGGTCACGATCCAGGTGGGCTGCGACAACCACTGCGCCTTTTGCATCGTTCCGGCAGTGCGCGGCCCGGAGTCCAGCCGGCCGTTCGGTCAGATCGTCGAGGAGGTTGCGCGCCTGGCCGAGGAGGGCGTGGTCGAGGTGACCCTCCTCGGCCAGAACGTCAACTCCTACGGCCGCGATCTCACCCTCGCCATGCGCTCGAACCCCGATTGGGAGCTGTCGGCGCCGATCACAGGACCGGCGTGGCCTGCCGAGGCGCGACCGCGTGCCCGTCCGCTGTTCGCCGACCTGTTGCGTGCCGTGTCCGCGGTCGGGCCCATCCGCCGGGTCCGCTACACGAGCCCCCACCCCAAGGACCTCCGTCCCGAGACGATCGAGGCCATGGCTGCCGAAGAGGCGGTCTGCGAGCACCTCCACCTGCCCCTGCAGTCGGGCAGCGACCGGGTCCTGGCGGCCATGCACCGCGGTTACACCGCCGCCCGCTACCTCGAGCGACTGGCGTCAGCCCGCGCGGCGATCGACGACCTGGCGGTGACGACCGACGTCATCGTCGGGTTCCCGGGGGAGACCGAGGAAGACTTCGCCGCCACCTTGGAGGTGGTTGCCGAGGCGGGTTACGACAGCGCCTACACCTTCGTGTACTCCCCCCGACCGGGCACCGAGGCCGCAGCCCGCACGGAAGACTTCGTCGCTCCAGAGGTGGTGGCCGAGCGCTTCGAGCGGCTCCGGGTGGTCGTCGAGCGCTCCGCTCTGGTCCGCCACGAGGCCCGGGTCGGCCGGGTCGAGGAGGTGCTGATCGAGGGCCCCTCCAAGCGGGACCCGGGGATGGTCTCGGGCCGGACCCGCCAGGCGAAGCTGGTCCACCTCCCGGCAGCCCCGGGCGTCCTGCGGCCGGGAACCTTCGCCGAGGCTCGGATCCTGCGCGCAGCTCCCCACTTCCTCCTCGGAGAGCTGGTCGCGGTCACTGCCGAGCCCCGCCACCGCACTCGGATCCCGGTGGCGGCGCTCTGAGCGACCTGCTCTTTCCTCGCCGGCGTAGCTCCGCAGCCGGAGCGAGGCCGCTCCGGAGCCGTGGTAACTGACCTGCCCGCAGGCTCCAGGGTCGGCGGCCAGGTGCCTGCGCTCCGGCACCTGGCCCTCGTCGGCCCGACCGCCTCGGGCAAGTCGGCGGTGGCGATCGAGGTCGCCCGGGCTCTCGGCGACGTCGAGATCGTGACGGCGGACTCGATGCAGGTCTACCGGGGCATGGACATCGGCACTGCGAAGCCCGACCTCGCCGCCCGTGCCGGCGTGCGCCATCACCTGATCGACCTGGTCGACCCCGACGAGGAGTGGACCCTGTCGCGCTGGGTGCTCGCCGCCCGCGAGGCCCTCGGGCAGATCGAACGTCGGGGTCGGAGGGCGCTGCTCGTGGGTGGGACCGGGCTGTACTTCCAGGCCCTGGTCGACGAGCTCGACATCCCGGGGCGCCACCCAGAGGTCCGCGCCGAGCTGGAAGCGGAGCCCGATACCGCTGCGCTCCACCGCCGCCTCGTCGCCGTGGACCCGCTGGCAGCCTCGAGGATCCTGCCGGGTAACCGCCGGCGGGTGCTCCGGGCACTGGAGGTGACCCTCGGGAGCGGGAGGCCTTTCTCCTCCTACGGGCCGGGCCTCCAGGCCTACCCGAGCGTGGCGTGGCGGGTGACGGGGCTCCGTACCGACGCTTCCGTGCTCTCGGCGCGCATCGCCAGGCGCCTGGAGGCGATGCTCGCCGCCGGGCTGCTCGACGAGGTCCGCAGGCTCGCCGCCCGCCCAGACGGGTTGTCGCACACCGCCCGCCAGGCGCTCGGCTACCGCGAGCTGCTCGCCCACTTGGAGCTCGGGGTCGATCTGTCGACCTCGCTGGAGGAGACGCTGCGACGGACCCGGAGCTTCGCCCGCCGCCAGCGGGTGTGGTGGCGGCGCGACCCTCGGGTGGCCTGGCTCGACGCAGGTGACAATCCGCTGGCCCTCGCTCCCCGGCTGCTGGGAGAATGGAAGGCACCATGAGCGTCGGTGCCGCCCCCACCCTCGAGGTCGGGAAGTACCACGGGCTCGGCAACGACTTCCTCGTCGTGTTGGGGCCCTCGGTCGACATCGGCCCCGGCCTCGCACGAGCGCTCTGCGACCGCCACCGCGGGATCGGGGCCGACGGGCTCGTCCTCGGGCTCCTCCTCGCTCCCGACGGCGGGTCGGCGATGAGCTTCAGGCTCTGGAACGCCGACGGCTCGGAGGCCGAGATGAGCGGCAACGGCATGCGCTGCCTCGCCCATGCCGCCCTCGACGCCGGATGGGTCCGTTCCGGGACCCGCTTCGAGGTGTCGACCCCGGCTGGTCTGCGCGGCGTCCTGGTCGAAGCCAGGGGACCCTCGACGGCATGGGCCGAGGTCGAGATGGGCACGCCGGTGGCCCTCGGTGGGGGCGATTGCTGCAACGTCGACCACGGCCAGCTCCAGGTGACGGTCGGCAACCCGCACCTGGTGGTCGCCGGCGCGGACCCCGCCGGCGTCGACGTCGGCTTCTTGGGCCCGGCCCTGGAGCGCTCCGATCCCGCCGAGCCGGCGGGGCGCAACGTCGAGTTCGTGGCGCTCGGGCCCGGGGCCGACGAGGTGACCATGCGGGTCTGGGAGCGGGGGGTGGGCGAGACCGAGGCGTGCGGTACGGGCTCGGTGGCGGCCGCCTTCGCCTTCTGGCGCTGGGGCCGGGTCGGCCGTGCGGTCACCGTCCACCAGCCCGGGGGGTCGCTGGTGGTGCGCCTGGGCGACGACGGCTCCGCCCGCCTGGCCGGTCCGAGCGAGCGGGTTGCCGTCTGCTCGGTGGCGCTCGACGGGGTGCCGGTCGAGAGCCCTGGTCGGCCGGCAGTTGCGCGCGGTGGTGCGTCGTTCGACGGCGCCAGCGGGGTCCGATGAGCCTCATCGAGCGGGGTTTCCGGGAGAAGATCGTGCTGGTGGGCGTCACCGTCCCCCCGGCGAGCGAGGAGCAGACCGAGCGCCATCTCGACGAGCTGGCCCTGCTCGTCGACACCGCCGGCGCCGACGAGGTGGGCCGGGTGCTCCAGCGGCGCAGCTCCCCCGACCCGGCCACCTACATCGGCCGGGGCAAGGCGGAGGAGCTGCGCCGGCTCTCCGAGGCGCTCGATGCCGACACGGTGGTCTTCGACGACGAGCTGTCCCCTGCCCAGTCGCGCAACCTGGAGAAGATCCTCGGACGCACGGCCATCGACCGTACGGCGGTGATCCTCGACATCTTCGCCCAGAACGCCCGCAGCGAAGAAGGCAAGGCCCAGGTCGAGCTCGCTCAGCTCCGCTACCGGCTGCCCCGCCTCCGGGGCCGGGGCACCGCTTTGTCCCAGCAGGCCGGCCGCATTGGCACCCGGGGGCCGGGCGAGACCAAGCTGGAAGAGGACCGCAGGCGGCTGCTGAGGCGGGTGACCCGTCTCGAGGCCGAGCTGCGCCAGCTGACCGAGACCCGGCGCCTGCAGCGCAAGGGCCGGCGGCGGGGCAGGCTGTTCTCGGTGTCGCTCGTCGGCTACACCAACTCGGGGAAGTCGAGCCTCCTCAACCGCCTGACCGACGCCGGTGTGCTGGTCGAGGACCGCCTCTTCGCCACCCTCGACCCCCGTACCCGGCGCCTGCAGCTCCCGGGAGGGGAGTCGGTGCTGCTCTCCGACACCGTCGGCTTCGTCCGCAAGCTCCCCCACCAGCTGGTGGAGTCGTTTCGCTCCACCTTGGAGGTGGTCCAGGAGTCCGATCTGCTCGTCCACCTGGTCGACTCGTCAAGCCCTGAACCTGAAGTGGAGATCGAGGCTGTTAGGACGGTGCTGGCCGAGATCGGTGCCGGCGACGTGCCGGAGCTGTTGGTGTTCAACAAGTCCGACCTCACCGCCGAGGCAAGCCGGCTCGCCGGGCGCCACCCCTGCAGCCTCGTGCTGTCGGCACTCACCGGAGATGGGGTGGACGGCTTGCTCCGGGCCGTCGGGGACCGCCTGCGGGCCTCGCTCGAGGTGGTCGAGCTCGCCGTTCCCTACGAGCACGGCGAGGTCCTCGCTGCGCTCCACCGTGAAGGTGAGGTGCTGGTCGAGACCCACGGGGACGAGGTGGCCTGCCTGCGGGTCCGCCTCGACCGGGCCGGCGCCGCCCGTTTCGCGGCGTTCCGTGTGGGGGTGGCAGGCCGGTGAGCGCCGAGCGCCCTGGCCCCCCTACTGCTGGCGCGCCCGTTGTCCCTGGCGAGACGCCCCGGGCCGGCGGCTGGGTGCCGCCGGCCTACCCCTACGAGCGCCTGGCCGGGGTGCGCAGGGAGGCGGCCCGCTTGCCGGGCGGGGCGGTGGATCTTTCGATCGGGACTCCGGTCGACCCTCCGCCCACCTCGGTGCTCGCTGCGCTGGCCGACGCCGATGCCGCTGGGGCGGCGCGCGGCTACCCCCCCTCGGTCGGCACCCCGGCTCTCCGGGAGGCGATCTCGGCCTGGTTGGACGCCACCTTCGGGGTGGAGATGGCGCCGGATCGGATCGGGGCGTGCGTGGGGACCAAGGAGCTGGTGGCGACCACGCCCCAGTGGCTGGCGCTGCGGGACCCCTCCAGGGACACGGTGTTGTACCCGGAGGTGTCCTACCCGACCTACGCGATGGGCGCCGAGCTGGCTGGCCTCCGGGCGGTCCCGGTCCCCCTGGAGCCCGACGGGCGCCTCCGGCTGTCGGAGATCGCCCCCGGAGACGCCGAGCGGGCGCTCATGCTCTGGTCCAACTCGCCGGGCAACCCCGCCGGCGGCCTCGACGACCTCGACGCGGCTGCAGCCTGGGGCCGGGCGCACCGGGTGCCGGTCTTCAGCGACGAGTGCTACGTCGAGCTCACCTGGGACCGACCCCCTCGCAGCATCCTGTCGGCCGGGACCGAGGGGGTGGTCGCGGTCCACTCGCTCTCGAAGCGCTCCAACCTCGCCGGCTTGCGGGTCGGCTGGTACGCCGGCGACCCCGAGCTGGTCGGCTACCTCCAGGAGGTCCGCAAGCACGTCGGGATGATGGTGCCGGGACCGGCCCAGGCCGCGGCGGTCGCTGCGCTGGAGGACACCGCCCATGTGAAGCTCCAGCGGGAGCGCTACCGGTGGCGCCTGGAGCGCCTCGCCGGCGCTCTCTCGGCCGTCGGCGCCGAGGTGGCGCTACCGCATGGTGGCTTCTACCTCTGGGTGCCGGCGCCCGGGGGTGACGCATGGGGCTGGACCACCTGGCTGGCGTCTCGGGCCGGGGTGGTCGTCTCGCCCGGAGAGCTGTACGGGCCGGCCGGAGCCGACCGGGTGCGTCTGGCGATGGTCGCGCCAGACGAGGCGATCGAGCTCGTCGCCGACCGGCTGGAGGGGATCGCCGCCGCCTTCGGCCAGAGCGCCGAGGGAGGGTCCGCTTGAGCCCGCCGTCGGGGCCGACGCCGGCGGTGACGGTGGCTGCGCGCGCCGGTGTCGCCTTCGAGGTCCACCGATACGACCACGATCCCGATGAGCCGTCCTACGGGCAGGAAGCCGCCGAGATGCTCGGAGTCGACGAGGAACGGGTGTTCAAGACCCTCGTCGCCTTCGTCGACGGGCACCTGGCGGTAGCGGTGGTGCCGGTGTCCGGACAGCTCGACCTGAAGCGCCTCGCTGCGGCGCTCGGTGGACACAAGGCGTCGATGGTGCACCCGAGCGAGGCCGAGCGGGCTACCGGCTACGTCGTCGGCGGGATCAGCCCGCTCGGCCAGAAGCGCAAGCTCCCCACGGTCGTCGACTCGAGCGCCGAGAGGTGGCCCACGATCTTCGTGAGCGGAGGCCGAAGGGGCCTCGAGCTCGAGATCGCCCCTGCCGACCTCGCCCGGCTGGTCGGAGCCAAGCTCGCGCCGCTGAGCCGCTGAGCCGCTGAGCCGCTCGCCCCGCCCGCCTACCCGAGCCGGGTGGGCGGCCGAGCCGCTGGGCCCGGTGTCGCAGCGCCGCCACCTCGGCCCGCCGATCGAGGGGACAGAGCAAGCCCGGCTCAGGGCTCCGAGGTGCCCCCTGGCCGGTCCGCCGTCGCCCGGAGC
>JAKARG010000534.1 GCA_021819345.1 Actinomycetes bacterium
TGGCCGGCACGATCGGGGCCGTGCTCCGCCAGGACCCGAGGCGGCTCGCCCGGGTGTGGCTGGTCGGGGTCCCCGTCGGTGCCGGCGCCGGCAGCGCGGTCTACGCGCTGGTCCGCCTGGCCCTCTTGGCCACTGACGAGCTGTGTGGACTGCTGCACCCGGCGTCGGCGGTGGCCACGATCACCCTCTCTGCCGGCGAGGACCTGGCGGTCGCCCCTGAGCTGGTACAGGCGTTGGTCGCAGTGGTGATCCTCGTCGGAGGCCTCCTGCTGTGGTTCGAGCTGGTGCTGCGTGCCGCTTCGGTCTACCTCGCCCTGTTCTTCGTGCCGCTCGCGATGGCGACCTTGCTGTGGCCGGCTGTCGCCGGCGCCGCCAAGCGCTTCGTAGAGCTGCTTGCAGTGCTCGTCCTCGCCAAGCTGGTGATCGTCGGGGCTCTGGTGGTCGGGGCGGGGGCCCTCGGAGCCGAACCTGGCGGCGTCGGCGCATCCATCACCGGTGCGGCCGTGCTGCTGCTCGCGGCCTTCGCTCCCTACGCCGTGCTCCGCCTGGTGCCGATCGTCGAGCTCGGGGCCGCAGCGCAGCTCGAAGGCCTGAGCCGGCGACCGCTTCGGGCGGCGGAGTCGGTCCCGACGCAGATGCTCTCGCATGCGAACCAGGCCGGCATGCTCTTCGACCAGTTGCAGCAGTCCCCGACGGGAGGTCTCTCGAGCACCCCGGCGCCCCGCCTCGACCTACCCGAGCACCCTACGGGCTGGGTGCTCGGAGACGAGCCCGGCGGGACCGCGACGGCTCCGGGGGCGCCGGGGCCCGATCCCGCCTCGGTCGTGGACCTCGACGAGAGGTCACCGGTCGGAGCCGCAGGCCGGGGGGTCGGTGGAGGAGCGGCAGGTTCTGCCGGGGCCGGCCAGGATCTCGGGGGGCGCGCTCGGTGAGCGATCCGGTGAGGGGCTACCGGTTCCACCCGCTGGAGAGGCGCGGTCTCCTCCTCGGGCTCGGCGGGGCGCAGCTGGCCGTCGTCGGCCTCGGTGCCGCGGGCGCTGTTGTCGCCTTGCGGACCGGGGCGGGGCTCGTTCCTGCAGTGCTCACCCTGGCCGTCGCGGTAGCGACCGCCTCGCTGCCGGTCTCGGGGGCGACCTTGTTGCAGTGGCTACCCGTCGTCGTCTCCTGGGCCGTCTCGCACCTGTTCCCTCTGACCGGTCCCGCCGGTGGGACGGCCGCGCCTCCCGGGATCGGGTTGCTCGCTGCCCCCGAGGCCCCGGGAGAGTCCCCGCTCGGCGTGCTCCACGACCGCCACCTCGGGTCGTGGGCGGCAGTCCTGGCGGTGACGGCTCCGCCCTTCATGCTCCTCGACGCCGAGGACAAGCGCCGCCAGCTCGCCGCATGGGGAGCGGTGCTCGACAGCACCGCCCGCCCGAGCAGCCCGGTCCATCGGGTCCAGTGGGTTGCCCGGACGTTACCGGTGGACGTGAGCCCGCTACGTAGCCGCCTCGACGAGGTGACCCGGGAGCAATGCCGAGGCGGGTCGGGTGCAGCCGGCGAAGAGGCGAGGTCTACCGCCGGCGACTACGAGGAGCTTCTCGAGTCGGCACGCGCCGGTGCCTCCCACGAGGTCCTCGTGGTGGTGAGCGTCCACGCCCGGACCGCCGGCCGGCAGCTGAGGGCCTTCGGCCACGGGGCCCCGGCAGTGTGCGCGCTCCTACGCCGGGAGCTGCGTCTGCTTGCTGGTCAGCTCGGGCGAGCCGGCATCGAGCCGGCGGTCCCGCTCGACCTCGAAGGTCTCGCCGGGGCCGTCCGGCGCGGCTACTGCCCGGGCGCGCGGGGCTCCACGGCCAGCGGTGGTCGCACTGCTTGGCCGACGGCCTGGGGCGACCGGTGGTCCTGTGCTCGAGTCGACGGTCGCTGGCAGGCGACCTTCTGGGTGGCGGAGTGGCCCCGGAGGGAGGTGGGGCCGGACTTCCTCCTGCCGCTGCTCTCGACCACCGTGGCGCGAGTGGTCTCGGTGACCATGTCACCGGTTCCGGTGAGGGCCGCCGTCCGCGAGGCCGAGACCGCAAGGACTGCGGAGCTTGCCGACGAGGAGCTCCGACGGCGCACCGGCTTCCTGTCCAGTGCCCGCAACCGTCGTCGCGCCGAGGGGGTCGCCAACCGGGAGGCGGAGCTCGCCGATGGTCACGCCGAGATGCGCTTCAGCGGGTACGTCGGGGTCTCGGGCGGCACTCCTCAGGAGATGGAGGACGCAGCAGCCGCAGTCGAGGCGGCGGGCCAGCAGTGCGGCCTGGAGCTCCGACGCATCTACGGCCGGCAGGTGGAAGCTCTCACCTGGACCATGCCGCTCGGCCGCGGGCTGCGATGAAGGGCGCTCCTCGCCTGGGGCTCCGAGGAATGCCAGCCCACCGGGCGACCACCGCACACCTACAGGCGCTCTACCCCTGCGTCGGGGGTCGTGGTCTCGGTGCTCGCGGCGTCTACCTCGGGCGAGACCTCCACGGTGGGCCGTTCTGCTTCGACCCCTGGGAGCTCTACGCGGCCGGCGTGCTCACCAACCCGAACCTGCTCGTCGCGGGCCAGATCGGTCGGGGTAAGTCGACCTTCGTGAAGACCTTCGTTCGGCGCCAGATGCTCTTCGGTCGCCGGGCCTGGGTCGTCGACCCGAAGGGCGAGTACGGCCGGCTCGCGGCATTCGCCGGGGTGGTCCCGCTCCGGCTG
>JAKARG010000535.1 GCA_021819345.1 Actinomycetes bacterium
CGATGCCCGGGTCGCGCCGGCGCCCCAGAGCCGGTCCGCCTCGACGCCGTCGAGCTCGACGGGGTGACCGATGCGGGCGACCTGCGGTGGGAGCCCCGTAGCGGCCCGCCAGGGCAGGTCGAGCAGCGTCTCTCCCCCCTCCGACAACACGGTGCTCTCCCGGATGTCCCCGTGGGCGAGGCCAGCCTGGTGGAGGTCGTGAGCCCCCCGGGCGGCACCGGCCAACTGCCTCAGGGCGGTCCCCCTCGTCCCCTTGCGGGAGCCCTCTTCGAGGGGACGGGCGTCGGGGTGGTCGCAGGTAACCCAGGCGTCGCAGGGGTGCCCGGGATCCGGACGGCGCCCGGCGTCGAGCAGGCGTGGGAGCCACGGTGAGCGGATCGCAGCGAGCTGCAGCGCACGCTCGCGGAGCACCGCCCAGGTCGGCTCGTCCAGTGCACCGAGCTCGATCAGCACCACCTCGGCGTCGTGGCCGAGCCGGGCCGGGGGCAGCGCCACCCACGACCGGTATGGACCGCGCTGCGTGGCGCCCAGAGGTGCGGCGATGCGGTAGTCGGCGAAGCTCGCAGGCAAGAGGCTCCCTCGGTGCGGTGGCGCAGGAAATCGCTGCTGCTGACGAGCCCGAGCGCCAGAGCATCGCAGCCTACCGTGCCGTACGGCTCACCTCTTGAATAGAGTAGCATGAAAAACTATGAAACTAATCTCATGGCTTGCACTCGGGCTGCTCGGAGCCGTGCTGGTCCCGCTCTCGATCGCCCTCGGCGTCGTAGCGGTGGTCCTCGGGGCGTCGAGCGCAGGCCAGGCCGCTCCCGCCGGAGGGGGCAAGGCGAGCTTGCCGGTGGTGGTCACCCGGGGCCCGCTCGGCGGGATCCCCCTCGGGTACCTGGAGGACTTCTTGGTCTCGGGCGCCAGGTTCGACGTGCCCTGGGAGGTGCTCGCCGGCATCTACCGGGTCGAGTGCGACTTCGGCCGCTCCCTGCTGGCCGGCTGCAACCCGATCGGCACCGAGAACCCCGCCGGCGCCCAGGGTCCGGGACAGTTCCTGCCCCGGACCTGGCGGACGAGCCTGGGTCCCTTCGAGTTGATCCCCCCGGGCCCACCCACCACCTCCGACGCGGAGGGCTTCGCCACCTCGGCGAGCGGCGGCGGGGTCACCGATCCCTGGGTCCCCGCCGATGCGGTCGCCTCGACCGCCAGGCTCCTCGCCGCCGACGGTGCCCCGGACCACCTCCGGCGGGCCATCTGGTCCTACGACCACTCGGTGGCCTACGTGGACGAGGTCCTCGCCCTCGCCCGGGGCTACGAGGCGGCTGTGGCGAGCTCACCCCCAGCGGCCACCTCGGCGACCGCAGCTCGGCCGGCCGCCGGCTTGCTGGTGGCTCCCCGGGCGCGTTCTCCTCGGACGTGGTCCGCACGCCGCCCGTCCTCCGCGCAGGGAAAGGCTCCGTTCATCCCCGCACGGAGGACAGGATGGTCCGGGTGACTGCCGAGGGGGCCCGGACGAGCATCCACAGCTCGGTCGAGGATCCCCGGGACCAGGCGTCGAGGGCAACGGCGTGCCAGCCGGCCCGGCTGTGCACGTCCAGCTCCCAGGCGGCGCTCGCCCCGGCGACGTGCACCCGGTGGGCTCCGCTCAGCGTGTAGGGGGTGGAGCGTGCCTCGGCGAAGAACCGGAAGGTGGCCGGCGGCTTGGTGCCCTCGGTCGGCGATCGGTCGGCCACGAGCAGGGTCTCGGCTACCCAGCCTCGCAACGGGTTTCCGTAGAAGTAGTCGCCGTCGGAGTCGGTCCACGCCGCGTTCTCCCGGTACGACGCCGGCACGGCGTAGCCGAAGAAGGGGTTGCGTACCGCCCGGTAGCCGGTGGCGACCGAGACCGGACCCACCGGGGGGCCAGCCGGCGGGGGACCGCCGACGGTGAGGACCAGGGCGACCACCAGCCCGAGGCTCGCCGGGGTGACCATGAACAGCAGCATCCAGCCGCGGATGTGGCGCCGTTCGCGCGGGGTGCGGGCCGGGCGTGGGCGTTCCTTCGTCGCTGCCCAGCCGGTGACCGAGCCCGGTCCGAGGTGGTCATCGCTGCGCGACACTGCTCCAGCCACGGACCCATGATCCCACGGCCGGCTCGATCCGGGGTCCGCGGTCGGACCGGCCGCGTCCGGTCTCGACCCCTCCGCACCGGGGTGCCACCATGGGGCATGCCCGCTCTCGCCGTCGAGCCCGACGCCGGCTCCGGGCCTGGCTCGAAGCTACCGAGCGCCGCCTTGTCCGGGCCGGTGGGCGAGTGGGTGCTCGCCGCCACCCCTCACACCGAGGCCGATCCGGCGGCGCTGCTCGTGAGCGCCCTGGTCGCCTGTGGGGTCGTCGTCGGGCGCGGGCCGCACCTGTGGTCCGGGGACGCCCGCCAGTCGGCATCCCTGCTGGCGATGGTCGTCGCGGACACCCCCAAGGCCAATCGCGGGCTGTCGTGGTCGGTGACCCGGCGGCTGCTCGAGGTGGTCGACCCGGAAATGGCACGCCGCCAGGTGCGGACCGGCCTCGGAGACGGCCGTCCCTTGCTCGAGACGCTCCACTCGGCTGCGCTCCCGGACCGACGCCGCCGCAGCGAGCGACCCGCGGACCCCACGCGGGTGCTGGTCCACGACCCGAGCTTCACTCGGACCCTGGCTCTCGCCGGGCGGCCGAGCTCGGAGGTCGCCCTGGTCGTGC
>JAKARG010000536.1 GCA_021819345.1 Actinomycetes bacterium
CCCGTAGCCCCACTGTCCACTTGCTCCGGGCAGGAACTGGGTCTCTTCGGCGTTCTCGAGGGCTTCGAACTGAGCCACGGTGCAGCGCAAGTGGATCTCGGCTCCAGAAGAGCTCACGAGATCGATCGGGACGAGATGACCCATTCCTTGGCGGTGCTTCACTTCGACGACAAGATGGGTGAGCGCCCGGGCGACGGGGTCGACGACCACGCGTCGCAGCTCCCCGCAGGTGCCGTCGCTGCAAGACACGTCGCTTCCAATGGTGAATTGCGTCGTTTCGCTCACGACACGCCCCTCGTCCTACCTGGGTCTTGCAAAGCCGTCATGTCGCTTCCTTTCTGTAGTGGTCCATCCAGTCTGTAGTGGTCCATGGAGGCACCCCCCTGTCAGCCGGGCGACGCGGGTTGGGGGGAGGCGCCTATGGGCGCAGGCGGCGCCGGGCCCAGGTTGCGAGCAGGTCGACACAGGCGTCGATGGCGATGGCCGTGGCATCGACATAGAGGTGGAAGTGCGAGGGATCGGTCATTTCGGTGCCGTAGAGGTGGCGGGCGTACACGTCACGGGCCCGGTCGCTCTCGCGCTGGAGCTTGCGGGTTGTCGCCTCGTCGAGGTGGTCGTGGGCCATCGCCTGAGCGATGCGAGTCTCGAGGGGGCCGTCCAAGCGTACCCTGAACGCGCTCGGGTACTCGGCCAATACGGTGCTCGACGCCCGGTCGAGCACCACCCCGCCGGTGGTCGCGGCCACCTGCCACAAGACGAGCTCCCTCGCTTGCTTCAAGAGCTGCTCGTCACCTGTGGCGTCGGCGGTATCGAGGAGCTGGACACCGTAGAGGCTGGTGGCTCGCCTCATCTTTGCCAGGATCCGGACGACCCCGTGGCTGGTGCGGTCGTCGTGGCTGAGCGCCTCTTCGAGCGGGATGGCGAGGGCCTCGGCAACCGCAGCGGGGATGGCGCGGTCGACGAAGGGAAGCCCCAGGCGCTCGGCGAGGCCGGGGCCCACGACGCTTCCCCCGGCCCCGAAGGCAGCCGAGATGGCGACGACGAGCGGACCTGGCTCGGCGAGGGCACGTTGGCGCCAGGACGCGAGCTCGTCGGCCAGCTCCCGGGGGCCGAGCACTGCGACGCCGGCGGCAGCGGTGCCGTTGCCAGCGGTTGGCGCGGCGCCGTCCACCGCGCTGACAGACGATAAGAGCGCCGGCTCGGGTGCCTTCTTCTCGAGCGCAGCGGTCGACCCCCCGGCCATAGGAGACGACTCGGTGTAGTGGTACTTGCCGCCGCGCAGCCAGGAGGCGGCCGCCGCGACACCCGAGGCGAATCGGCAGGCGGTCGACTCATCGTCGACCCTGAACGAGAACCCGGGGGCAACGGGTCGCGTGTTCGACCCCGCGGTCACCGAGCCGGTAGGGGTCCAAGACGAGGAGGGCACCAACCTCGGAGCGGCGGGCTCCGCCGTCGACGTCGATGGTCCACCGGTCTGTCCCGCTTATCTCGAGGAGCTGGCCCGATGGGCAGGTCTCCAACGTCGCTCCTTTGCTCCTGGCGTCTTTCGAGCAAAACGCTCGGGTTGGCGCCGCCAGGGTCTGGAGCAACGATGTCACCGGCCGGGCTATCGGAGGCTCAGCCGGAACTACTGCTCACCGGCCTACTACCCGGACCGATGCGGCGCAAGCCGGGGCGGGGCACTTCGAGACCCACCTCGCCACACGAGCGACGGCGGCAGGCCGTCCCGCATCTGTGCGTCGAGTGGCGAGCAAGGTCGGTTGCCTCGAGCCACGCTGTTGTCGCACACCGGGCGAACGTGCAGAATGGCCGGCACTGCACATCGCGCCAGAAGCACTGCGCATCGCGCCAGAAGGTCGACGCTCGATCGAGACCCCGTTGTGGCGTCCCTCCGTTCTCGCGGCCAGTCCGCCAGGAGGAATGACACATGGGGATCGAAAAGAGATCCTGTGAGGCACCAGCACAAGGCGGCGCACCTCGACTGCGCCCGGGATCGCGGTCGGGCGGCGGGCCGGGGGTTGCGTTGACGAGCGGTCGCCTGGCCAGGATCCTGGGACTGTTGGGACAGGTTGACGATCCCGATGCCTCGCTCGACTGGATCTGTGGCACCTGCGCCTCGGAGCTCGAGGTGAGCGGGGCGGCGGTGGCGCTGATCCTCTCGGGCCACGACCCTGGTGCCATCGCCGCCTCTAACGATGTGGCAGCAGCGATCGTGGACCTGCAGTTCACCACCGGCGAGGGGCCCGCCATCGACGCCCACCACAGCCGACGGCCGGTCCTCGAGCCGGAGCTGGGCACGACGGCTCGCTGGCCCGTGTTCGCCCCCGAGGCGGTCGCCACCGGGGCGGCAGCGGTGTTCGCCCTGCCTTTGCAGGTCGGCGCGGCGCGCTTTGGTGCCTTGGCCCTCTATCGCGACCAGCCCGGACCCCTCGGCGAGGGTGTGCTCGCCGAGGCGCTGGCCATGGCCGAGGTTGCTTGTGAGATCACGCTGTGCTTGCAGGCCCAGGTGCCTCCCGGGTCGCTCCATGAGGTACTCGACCTGCTCGCCGCCAAGCGGACCGTGCTCTACCAGGCCACGGGCATGGTGGTGGTGCAGCTCGACACCGGCCCCGAGGAGGCTGTCACCGCCATCCGGGCTCGGGCGTACGCGACCGACCGGCTGCCTGGGGATGTGGCCGCCGACGTCGTCGCAC
>JAKARG010000537.1 GCA_021819345.1 Actinomycetes bacterium
GATCTGGGCGAGACGGCTCCAGATCAGCTCGGCCTCGGGGGAGCCGGCGCCTGGGATGTGCCGACCTGCGGCGGGGTCGAGGCGGCGGATCAGCTCATCGAGATCGGACATGGCACTCCTTCGGCTCTGGCCATGGCGAGGCCCTGGTGCTCGGCGCCGGGGGTCGGGGCGAGCGATGCCCGCAGGCGGGCCTTGATGCGATGCAGGCGCACGTCGAGCGCCCCGGGCGAGCAGCCGAGGACCATCGCCGCGTCGCGATGCGACAGGTCCTCCCACATCAAGAGGGCCAGAAGCTCCCGGTCGGCCTCGGAGAGGGCGTCGATGGCCACCTGCAGCTCGGCACGTAGCGAGGGGGGCAGGGCGGCGTCGCCCCCGAGCGAGCCGCGCTCGGGGAAGCGGGCCTCGAGGGATCGTTGGCGACGCCGGCGTCGCTCGGAGCGGCCGATCACCCTCCGGGCCACGACGTAGAGCCACAGGCGGTCCTCGGGAGCCTCGGGGACCCCCTCGAGGGAGCGCCAGGCGGCGGCGAAGACCTCCTGGAGGACATCTGGGGCCTCGTCGGGGTGCACCCGGCGCAGCACGTAGGCATAGATCGCCTGGAAGTTGGTCCGGTACAAAACGGCGAAGCGCTCGCTCGGGCCTCTCGCCGGCTCGGTCCCACTCATCGGGTCGGTCCCACACCTACTACATGCCACCCCGACCCCAAAATCTTACAGCCGAGCCGAAGATCGGCCCCGGACCCCGGGTGGAGCAGGGGGGCAGCCGAGGGGCCGAGGGCCAGCGAGCGCCCTCGACGGGTGGACCAGAGCCGGGGGGTGCAGGGGTTGGCCGGTGCCGAGGCGAGCTGGCACCCGGTGGGAGCGCGTCTGGCCACCCGAATGGCCCGCACCCCGGCCGGCGCTCGGCGAAGCTGCGCGGAGCGAGGCTGTCGGCACTCGTCGCAGCGCGGTCGGAGTCTCCTGGCGGGACATGGAGCCTGTCCGTCGGGGGGCCGGGCGAGCCCGCCCGAAGCGCCGACGGCGGGACCGACCGCTCGTGCAGGGGCTCCGGGCGCCTCAGTGCTGCGCTCGCCCTGCAGCCGGGGACCCGAGCCCAACTGCCATCTCGACCACCGTGGCGAAGCTCGTCGGAACCCTCGACGCGCGCACCCAGCCTCCTTCGTCGAGCGCCACGGCGTAGGGGGTCGCCCGGACACCAAAGCGTGTGCGAGTCGTCCCTGGGTCGGAGACCACCTGGCGCACCGAGCCGGCGGCTATCGGATCGAGCTCGACATCCGCGAAGACCACCACCTCCACCCCGGCGTCGGCCACCTCGGACCAGTCGGCTGCCCGCAGCTCGTCGAGCAGCGCACGGCAGGGCTGGCACCCACCAGAGAGGAACAGGTAAAGCCGCCCGGCAGGAGCTCGGTCCCCTGTCGCTCCTTCCGGGGCATCGAGCAGGGTGCCGGGCGGTGGCCCGAGCGCTGGCGCAGTGGCCTCCCCGCCGAGCGCCGAGACCCTCCGTGCCAGTGCCAGCACCACCGCAGCAAGGGCGAGGACGCTGGCCCATAGCGCTGCGATCAGGACCACCCAGCCCGCCGCCACGTGCTCAGCTCTCCCGCCGCAGCGCGCCCCAGCAGCGCGCTGCGAAGCCGACGACGATCACCGCCGCTGGGACGGGCAACAGGCCGACCGCCCCGTCCTGGAGCGGTCGCGCCATGAGCGGCCAGAGCGCGAGGCCGGCTGGGGGGACCAGCGCGACCAGCGCGCCGAGCGCAGCCAGGACCAGGTCTCGAGCGACCAGCGGCCAGCTGATGTCGTGTCGAGCGGGCCCGCAACCGCAGGGGAAGCGCCTTCCGAGGACTAGAGAACGTGCCATGGCCGCAGCAAAGATCACGAGCAGCACCGATGCGAGCGATGCAACTACCGGCACTGCGACGCCGATCATCAAGCCGATGGCTACACCGAGCTCCACCGGTGCCAGCACGAGGCCGACCGCAGAAGCGATGGCGACCGGCAGCCCGTAGCTCCGAGCAGCTGCGAAGGTGCCCTCCCGGTCGGCGAGCTTCGCCGTGGCGGAGGACCAGAATCCGAGAGCCAGGACCCATCTACCAGCCAGGAGCGCAATGACGGTCATCGGAGCGTTCCGCCACCGTGAAGGCCGAAGCCGACGGCTCGCCGAGGTACCAATGTGGCCGTAGGAGGACAGGACATAGGAACGATCCGTCCTACACGCACACCTGAGGCTCGCCGTTAGAGGGCAAACAGTCGTAGATGCCCCGACAGTTGTAGCAGTAGAAACCTGGCGGGCAGGGAGCCCCGCAGTGAAACTCTGCGAGATCGCAGTAGTACTCGCCCGGCGGGCAGGTGATGGCCGGGGACGCAGATCGCGGAGAGCTCTTCGACTTCGAGGCCGATCCTGCAGAGGTCTGCGCAGACGCAGAACGCACGCCGATTGCATCGAGCAGGCCGGCACCGAGCAGGGCGAGCGCTCCGGCTCCGCCGATCTGGGCCAGAGCGCGACGCCGACTGATGAGCTTCGACTCGGAACTTGAGTTGACATCATCCATCTTAGGGCTTCCTCTCTTCTTCTTTCATCTCTTCCACGTAGAAGACGACCGAGACACATCTGAGTTGATTCGTCACCGGCAGGGACGGAGGGAACCGGCGGGGGTCGATCTCTTCCGTCTCTGTCGGCGCAAGGGTGAGATC
>JAKARG010000538.1 GCA_021819345.1 Actinomycetes bacterium
CCGCTCGTAGGTTGTCCGCAACCTCGGTGATGCGGCGGTGGAAACGCTCCCCCAGGGCTATCACCGAGGACGAGGTCTCGGCGAGGCGATCCGCTTCGTCCAAGATCGCCGTTAGCTCGCGCGCGTCGTGCATGGTGGCCTTCTGGGCCGCTTCGCGAGCGGCCAGGGCTTCCAGCACCATGCGCACTGCATAGAGCTCGCGAACATCTCGGGCATCGACTCCGGCTACGACTAGCCCCCCATTGGGGAGCCGCTTCACGAACCCATCCGCCTCCAGCGCCCGGAGGGCCTCACGAACAGGCGTACGGCTGACCGATAGGTGGAGGGCCAACTCCGGCTCGTGCAGGCGCGTCGACGGCGCCAGGTCATGGTTGACGACCGCATCGCGCAGAAGTCGGTAGACGACCTGTGCAGCCGACTCCCGCCGTACAAGGGGTCGGGATCTCCACTCGCCCGGCTGTCGGATTGACATGCATCCCCCCCAGTGATCTAGCTCCGCCGGTCACAACCCCGCTCGCGGTGGGGTCGTCTTATGGCGTGCATGTATACCACAACACATGCACACTTGTGAAGCCCCCACCGTGAGTCATCGAGACTCGCTCCCTGAGGCAACCGTTAACTCGCCAAGGAATGACACAGAGGGCCGGCGGCCGGAGAGTTGGACTTAGGGGCAATACCGTTTACTTAGCCGACAGGCTGTGGTATTGTCCTTGCGATGGCTCGTGCAGGCTGGGTTAAGCCAGCTACTGACCAGCGTCTCTCTGACCACATCTCGATCGGGGTCCTGACCAGGGTGTTTCCTCCCGAGGTGGTAGATGCGGTAGTAGCGGCCACGGGACGCGGGGAGCATCGGCGCCGACTCTTGCCAGCGCGGGTGGTGGTGTACTACGTGCTCGGCCTGGCGCTCTTCAGCGATGCCTCGTATGAGGAGGTGATGCGGCAGCTGGTCGAGGGGCTTGCCTGGTGGAGCGGCTGGCAGACCCGGTGGACGGTCCCCACCAAGGCTGCTCTCTTCCAGGCAAGGCGTCGGCTCGGTCCAGAACCACTCGCCGCTCTGTTCGCTGCGGTGGCTCAGCCGGTGGGGCTGCAGACTACACCGGGCGTGTTCTACCGAGACTGGCGGCTGCTCAGCCTGGACGGTACTTGCCTGGACGTCGCCGACACGCCGGCCAACGCGACCGCGTTCGGCCGGCCAGGCGCGTCACGCGGCAACGCGGTCGGCGCCTTTCCCCAGGTGCGGCTGGTGGGCCTGGCCGAGTGCGGGACCCATGCGCTTCTCCAGGTGGCGCTCGGGCCCTACACGATGTCGGAGCGTCGCTTGGCGGATCGCCTGATCCCGAACCTGCCATCAGGGACGCTGGTGCTGGCCGATCGTGGCCTGTACAGCTTCGAGCGCTGGCAACGGGCAGCGGCGACTGGGGCGGCGCTCTGTTGGCGGGTCTCCACACGGATGCGACTGCCCCGGGACGTGGTTTTAGAGGACGGCTCGTACCACTCGCGTCTGTATGCCTTCGCCGATCGCCACCGACACCAAGACCCCATGGTGGTGCGGGTCGTTGAGTACCGGCTGGATGATCCCGGGCGACCAGGGCAAGCCGAGGGCTATCGCCTGCTCACCACCGTGCTCGAGCCGGGTGCAGCGCCGGCGCCGGAGTTGGCAGCCCTGTATGGCCAGCGCTGGGAATTCGAGACCGTCCTCGATGAGCTGAAGACCCATCAGCGTGGACCTCGGGTCGTCCTCCGCTCCAAGCAGCCCGCCGGCGTCGAGCAGGAGGTGTATGGCTATCTTTGCGTGCATCATGCCATCGGGCGACTGATGCACGATGCCGCTCTCGAGGCGGCGCTGGCACCTCAGCGCCTCTCATTCCTGCGAAGTCTTCGAGCAGCCCGCCGGAGTACGCGCACCGCCCCTGGTTTTTCCCCCTGAAGCGCTCGCTGCCGTCTACGCGGCTGCAGTCGAGGAGATCCTCGATCAACCCCTGCCACAGCGCCGGCTGCGCGCCGCACCTCGCGTGGTCAAGCGCAAGATGTCCAACTTCAAGCTCAAGCACCCCAGCCATCAGGACTGGCCCCAGCCCACCCGTCCTATAGCCGATGCAGTCTCTATCCTTTAAGTAAACGGTATTGCCGCTAGCCGCTCTCTGCGACCAGCTCAACCAGACCGACACCCGCTATCCGGTACCAACCTGGTGCTCCGCTACTCCGTCAACCAGCCGCCGGACCTTGCGTCAATTTCAGTCCCATGTCAGTAGTCCTGGGTTCCCATCACCTATCGGCTCCTCGACGGAAACACCGAGGACTCCACCACTCACATCGTGGCCTCGGAGCGCTGCCGGGCGCTCGCCGGGACCAACAATTTCATGTACGTGGCCGACAGCAAGCTCGCCACACACGACAACATGGCGCACATTGCGGGGCAGCACGGTCGGTCCCTGACGATCCTGCCGCGCATCCGGAGCGAGGACAAGGCCGGGCGGGCGTGGCTCGCCAAGGCTGCCGCCACAAACCGGACCCACCGCGCCCGCGCAGTACGTCTGTAATCCCCCAGCCCGGCACGACAGCTACGCCGGCGGTAAGCGCAAACCGAAGGCGTGGGGCAGCAAGACCCCCAGCAAGTAGGCCGCGAGGGCAGCGGCGGTGCCCACTCCCAACACCTGGAGCCCCCCGACCACCAGTCGTTGGC
>JAKARG010000539.1 GCA_021819345.1 Actinomycetes bacterium
GCGCGCCCCTGCGCACCTCCAGCGCGCAGACACGACCCTCACCAGCGTCTGCTCGCGGGGCATCCCCCTACTTCCCAGCGGTCATGGCATCCCGAGCTGGTTCTCCGTCGTCGCGGAACCGCGCATGCTGCTGGACATTGCCGACGACCCTGGAGGAACTCCTCCCACAGCCTCGCCGCTGCAGGATGGGGTGCTGTCCTGTTGATCGCCTGGGTGTAGAAGGCCGCATAGCTGCCGTCACTCGGGATCACCGTCTTCCAGTGAGGAAGCTTCGCCGCGATCTCCGACTCCATGAGGTAGTCCCACCAGATCACGATCGGCGTGGTGCCGTTCTCCACGGTTGCCGGGTCGGCCTTCGTCGGGACGAAGTTGCCCACCGCAGCGAGCTTCTTGAAGTAGTTCACTCCGGGGTTGATGTTCCCGAGTGATCCCCCGTTGGCGATGGAGGCGGCAAGGACGGCCGCGAACGCGGCGCCGGCCTCGGTCGGTGTTGTATTGATGCCGACCTCGTTCTTGTACTCGGGCCTCAAGAGGTCGGCAAAGGACTTCGGTGGGTTCTTCACCTTGGCGGCTGTGTAGCCGATCGCCACGTAGCCGCCGTAGTCGTCGTACCAATTGCCCTTGGGTGTCTTGGCCGCAGCTGGAATTGTCTTCCACGTCGCCACCTTGTACGGAGCCCACAGGTGCGTCTTGACGCCTGTCACCGCGAACGAGTTCGCCACGTCCACCACGTCGGGAGCACGCGACTGCCCCTCAGCTGGTCGATCGCCTGGATCTCCTGAGCGCTCGATCCTGTGGGGTTCGCATCTGCGATCTTGATGTGGTACTTGTGCTCGAACTGCTTCATGATCGTTCCATAATTCGCCCATGTCGGCGGCAAGGCGATGACGTTCAGCTTGCCTTCTTTCTCGGCCGCCTGGATGAGCGCCTTCATCCCGCCACAGGCTCTCGCCGAACCACACGTGGAAAACGTTGTCCTCCTGGTCGATGCACCGGCGCCGGGGAGCGCGATCGACGTCATCGCGGCGAGGCAGCCGACCAACACCAAGGGAAGTCTTCGTCGCATTGCATCTCCTTCGCTTTTTTTGGCTCTTCTGCACGAGGTGCCCGTTCCGGCGTCGCCGGATGTGTCGAAAGGTAACGACCTCGGTTGAACGAAGAGTGATCGGAGAGTGCGCCGGTGGTTACAAGGAGATGAACAGTTCGTGACGGGTGACGTGGGTTCCATGCGGCTCGTGCAACACCACGCCACACTGGAGTGTTTCAGCCACGTAGAGCAGGGAGAACCTACAAGGAGGTGGTCCCTCGCCGCGCGCCGCACTTGTTCGTCCGTGCGACGGTGCCGGTGAGCTGCTATCGCGATCTTGTGGCGGCGATGCCTTCGCCGTGGGATGTGACGATCGAACCCTCAGGTGCCTGGTTCGGCTGACCGGCTCCGGTGGTGATGAGCGCGTGGAGGCTCTCGCCGATGTAGCTGCTCCACGCGTGCGAGCACAGGTCGTAGCACTCGAGGCACGGAGTACTCCCCCTTGTCCTCGATGAAGGTGAGCCAGCTGTCGAGCACGAGCCAGGAGACCTTCCGCGGGGCGTCGACTTCGGTGACGCGGATCTTGCACCGGTGGACGTCGGGCACTTCGTAGCTGAACTCGTCGCCGACCTCGGACGTGCCCCCTTCGATCGTGCATCAGTGAAACTTGTGTGATGCAAGTAGTTCGGTAGACTCCGGGCGGTGCTCGGCAAGACCTACGACGACCAGATCTGCTCGATCGCGCGGGCCCTCGACGTGGTCGGTGAGCGGTGGAGCCTGCTCATCATCCGGGACTCGCTGTTCGCGGGCGTCACCCGCTTCGGCGACTTCCAGCACAACCTCGGCGTGGCGACCAACGTCCTCGCTGCCCGCCTCGAGGGCCTCTTGACGGCGGGGATCATGGAGCGTCGCCGCTGCCCTGAGCGTCCCGAGCACCACGAGTACGTGCTCACCGAGAAAGGCCGTGATCTCGCACCCGCGCTGATCGCGCTGACCGCCTGGGGCGACCGCTGGTCGAGCCCCGACGGCCCGCCGATCCTCTACGAGCACGCCGCGTGCGGGGGCGCGGTCCGCCAGCAGATCGCGTGCGCGAGTTGCGGGCCGATCGGCGCTGCCGAGGTCGCCGTCCGCCCCGGGCCGGGCATGCCCGCCGATCATCTCGCGAACCGTCGCCCGCGTCGCCCGGCTCGGGCTGGTCGTCCAGGTCGGGCTGGTCGTCCGGGTCGCCCGGGCCGGCACTGATCCTGGCGTGCCCGATCCCGCACTCGACGATCCCGATGAACGAGCGAGCCCGATGAACGAGAAGGAGACCGACATGCTCATCCACCCGTGGGACGCTGCGCTCGACGACACCGAATGGCAGGACTGGTTGGCGTCCCACGAGCACTGGGGAGTGCTCGCGGTCAACAACCTCGACTCCGCACGCGCCCCGTTCGTGCTGCCTCTGCACTTCGCGGTGGCCGGCGGCGACCTCCTCGTGCACCTGGCCCGCCCCAACCCGGTGTGGCCGCACCTCGAGGCGGCCAGCGAGGTGCGCCTCTCCGTCCACGGCGACTACGCCTACATCCCGACCTACTGGCGCGCCAAGGCCGGCGGACCGGACGAAGACGGGGTCCCGACCAGCTACTACACCGCCGTCCAGAGATCGGAA
>JAKARG010000540.1 GCA_021819345.1 Actinomycetes bacterium
GCTGGCGATGCTCAACGAGCCGCTGCGCCGGCGCGCCTACGAGCTGATCGCTGGACGTGGTGAGGTGAGCCGTGACGGTGTCGCCTCCGCCCTCGGCGTGGCCCGCACGGTCGCCGCCTTCCATCTCGACAAGCTGGTGGCCGCCGGGCTGCTCGACGTCGCCTACCGTCGCCCGCCCGGGCGCGCCGGGCCGGGCGCGGGCCGACCGGCCAAGTGGTACCGCCGGGCGGCGGGCGAGATCGCTGTCAGCGTCCCCGAGCGCCGCTACGATCTCGCTGCGGAGATCCTTGCCGGAGCGGTCGAGCGGGCAAGCGAAGCAGGCGCCCACGTCGAGGGCGTTCTCGCCGAGGTCGCCCGGGCGCACGGCCACGACGTCGGTGGCGAGCTGCGCCCAACGTCGAGCGATGCCGCCGCCGGGCCCGGGACGTCCCTGGCCGAGCGGTTGGTCGACGTGCTCAGCCGCCACGGCTACGAGCCCGAGCTGGCCGGCGGCGTGATAACCATGGTCAACTGCCCGTTCCACGCCCTGGCGGAGCAGCACCGTGACCTCGTGTGCCGCATGAACCACCAGCTGCTCTCCGGCGTCGTCGAAGAGGCGAGGCTGGACCCCGCTGCAGCCCGCCTCGATCCCGGACCCGGCCGCTGCTGCGTCACCATCGTCACCTAGTCGTAGCGAGCGAGCCTCATACCACCGAGAAAGGCGTGTTTGGCGCTTCGCGCTGAGGGGCGCCCTTGGAGGGCGCCCCTCGTTGCGATCGGTCGTAGCCTCTTGGTTGCTGAGACCGAGGAGGTTGTCATGGCCGACTACGCGACCCTACTGCGGGATCATGTGAGCTTGGAGGTCCGCTGTGTGGACCGGTTCTTCTTGCAGGGCTACATCCCGAAGCTGCAAAGCGTGGGGATGGTGTGCAAGTTCTTGCGGTGGCAGCGTCACTTCCCGATCCCTTCCTCGGCGGCATTCGGCAGGATCGGCGACGGCTACGTGAAGGAGATCCAGGCGTATGCGAAGGCGAACGGGCTGGAGGTGGTGCATTTCAAGAAGGGCGAGAACAAGGAGCAGATGGCTCGGCCGCTGATCGACGCCGCGGCCAAGGCGGGCGGTGACGGAGCGGTGGTGCTGATCGGCGTGGCCCAGGAGAAGACGCCGGTGTGGCGGTCATGGCCGGGCAAGGGCCAGGAGAACAAGGCGCATCCCCACATGGAGTGGGGTCGCCAGACGGCGTTCGTGAACCACTACTACTTCTATGTGTGGGATCCCGACTGGGGGCCGGCGTTCATCAAGACCAACGCCTACGCCCCATGGCCGATCTGGATCTATTTGAACGGCCACGAGTGGGCGAAACGCCAGTTGGAGATCGCCGGTATCGGCTACGAGGCGTTGGACAACGGGTTCCGGTCCTGCGACGACCCCGCCGCCCTGCAGCGGATCTGTGACCGGCTCGGCCCGGAGCCGGTCCGCAACTTCTACTGGCGGTGGTTCAACCGGCTGCCGTCTCCTTTGACCCATGACGATGTGAAAGCCGGGTACGGCTACGAGCTGGCGTTCCGCCAGTTCGAGATCTCCGACACCCGTGTCTTCGATCGGCCCCAGGCGGGCCGGGCGTTCTTCGAGGGCGTCATCAGAGACCATCTCGACTTGGGACGGCCCGACCAGGTGGCCTTGGCCTTCGACCGCACGATCACGTCTCGGACCCCGGGCGGGTTTAGGACCAAGGTGATCACTCGTGGTGTCGACCCGCAGCTGTCGTGCTACTACAAGAGCTCGAGGTTGAAGCAGTACTGGAAGGAGAACCGGGCCCTGAGAACAGAGACGGTGATCTGCAACACCAAAGATTTCGGGATCGGACGACGTGTCAACGCTCAGAACTGGCATGCCCTTGTTGTCGTTGGCCAAGCGGCCAACCGTCGCCTTTGCGACGCCCAGGCGTCAGACGCTGCCCCTGCTCCCGATACGGTCACCTTGGTCCAGGTGACCTGTCCGTCGGACACCCCCGACGGCCTGCACGCCCCCGGGCTCCGCTTCGGGGACAGCAGAGTGATGGCCCTCATGGCCGCCACGGTCGGCTTCACCCATCTGATAGCCGGCTTCGACAACCCCGCCTTGGCCGAACGCGTCGCTGGACTGCTCGGTCAGCCCTACACCAGTCGTCAAGCCACCTATGACCTACGCCGCCTCAGACGCAAAGGCATCATCGACCACGCCGGCAGCACCCGCCGCTACCAGCTCACCGCGCACGGACGGCGAGTCGCGGTGCTGTTCACCAAAACCCACAACCGAGTCCTGGCCCCCGGGCTGACCCAACTCGATCCCAACCTGCCCGCCGAGCTCGCCAACCGCAGTCCCCTCGCCCAAGCCTGGCGCAAACTTGACCGCAGCCTTGACGACTACATCGACCACCAACTGATCGCCGCATGAACTTGACCTGACCGTGAACTTCGCGCGGAGCAAGGCTCCCTAGCCGGTGACGGTGACCAGGTCACCGATGGCCAGATGGCCAAAGGCGACTTGGGCGGTGGCGAGGGGGAGCTCAGCGCACCCCAGGCTCTGGCGGGCGCCGTAGGAGGCCCGCAGGAAGCCGTGCACCGCGTCGCCACCGTTGAAGTAGTTGATCCAGTGCACGAGGTCGTGGTACGTGGAACCGTCGGGATTGGTCCCGTTCATGTACCTCTGGACGTAG
>JAKARG010000541.1 GCA_021819345.1 Actinomycetes bacterium
TGCCGAGACGGGCGGCGCACCTGTGGCTGGCGGAGCCCTCCCGGACCGCCGGACTGCCCGGGTACCGCCGCCCCCTCCGGGAGCGGATAGATGCGTTGAGCGAGCTGTGAAGCCCGCAGCGCGCCTCGGCGCCCGGCGCATCGCCGGCGCGCTGGCCGCCGGCGCGGTTTCGCTGGCGGCGCTCGCGGGCTGTGGCTCCCACCCTTCTGCTGCCCCCGACCGGGGTCGCCCGCGAGCGACCACGACGACCACGACCGGCGGCCCGGGGTCGGCGACGACCACGACGGTCCCAGCGGTGCCGACCGACCCGCTCACCGGGACCAAGGTGTCGTCCCGGATCGCTCGACGTCCGGCGGTGGTGGTGAAGATCGACAACATCGCAGCTGCCCTCCCCCAGACCGGCGTGGAGCGCGCGGACGTCGTCTACGAGGAGATGGTCGAGGGAGGCCTTACCCGGCTGGCGGCGGTCTTCCAGACCGTGTACCCGGCCTCGGTCGGCCCGGTCCGCTCGGGGCGGCTCACCGATGAGGGGATCGCCGACGACCTCGGCCACCCGGTGCTCGCCTTCTCGGGGGCCAACGGCCTGTTCCTGCCGGTGCTGATGGCCCAGCCGGTGACCGTCGTCGACGACGACAACTACCCGGGGATCTTCGAGCGGGACCCCTACCGGGTCGAGCCCCACAACCTCTACGGCGACGTCGCCGAGATGGCCGCCGCCGACCACCCCGCCGGGCCCCCGCCGGCCCTGTGGTCGTTCCGGGCACCGGGGCAGCCCTTCGGGGGCGCCGGCTCCCAGGCCGCGGCAGGGGTCAGCGTCGAGTTCCCCGCAGCCGTCGCGACCTGGACCTGGGATGCCCACCTCGGGCTCTACCTGCGCACCCAGGACGGGGCGCCCGACTCGAGCGCGGGTGGTCACCGCCTCGCCGCGGCCAACGTGATCGTCCAGTGGATCCCGTACGTGACCTCGGCCTACGTGAGCGGCGAGGGACCGGCAGCCGACGGGGACCCGATCCCGAAGGGCGTGATGGTGGGCAGCGGCACCGCCTGGTTCTTCTCCGGGGGGCGGCTCGTGAAGGGCCACTGGAGCCGCTCTTCGCTCGTCGCCCCGACCCGCTACACCGACGACGCCGGCCGGCCGGTGGCCCTCGCCCGGGGGCGCACCTGGGTGGAGCTCCCGGCCGTCGGTGCCCCGGTGACCACGACGCCCTGACCACGGGCTGCTGATCTCCCCCGCAGCCCCTAGGATCGGGGCATGTCCGAAGAGATCGAAGAGGGCGGCCCGCGCGTCACCGGGACCGCGCTGGTCAAGCGGGGCCTGGCGGAGATGCTCCGCGGCGGGGTGATCATGGACGTGGTCGACGCCGAGCAGGCGAGGATCGCCGAGGACGCAGGCGCAGTGTCGGTGATGGCCCTGGAGCGGGTGCCCGCCGACATCCGCCGCGACGGCGGCGTCGCCCGGATGAGCGACCCTGCGCTCATCGAGGGGATCAAGGCGGCGGTGTCGATCCCGGTGATGGCGAAGGCCCGGATCGGGCACTTCGCCGAGGCGCAGGTCCTGGAGAGCCTCGGGGTCGACTACGTCGACGAGAGCGAGGTGCTCACCCCCGCCGACGAGGCCCATCACATCGACAAGTGGCGCTTCAAGGTGCCCTTCGTGTGCGGTGCGACCAACCTCGGCGAGGCGCTGCGCCGGATCTCCGAGGGCGCCGCGATGATCCGCTCCAAGGGAGAGGCGGGCACCGGCGACGTGGTGCAGGCGGTCGCCCACCTGCGGTCGATCCGAGGGGACCTGAAGCGGATCACCCAGGCCGACTCCGCCGAGATCTACTCGTGGGCGAAGTCCCTGGCGGCCCCCGTCGGCCTCGTCGCCGAGATCGCCGAGACCGGAAGGCTCCCCGTGCCGCTGTTCTGCGCCGGCGGCATCGCCACCCCGGCGGACGCGTCGCTCGTGATGCAGCTCGGCGCCGAGGCGGTCTTCGTCGGCTCGGGGATCTTCAAGAGCTCGGACCCCGCCCGTTTCGCCAGGGCGATCGTGGAGGCGACCACCCACTACGGCGATCCCTCGGTCGTGGCCAAGGTGAGCGCCGGCCTCGGCGAGGCGATGCGGGGCCAGGACGCCGGCTCGGTCGACACCCGGCTCTCCGAGCGGGGTTGGTAGGCCGGTGCCGCCAGGTGCCGCTCCCGAAGTCCGTCGGGGTCCTCGCCCTCCAGGGCGACTCGTCCAACCACCTCGCGCTCCTCGCTGACCTCGGCGTCGAGGCCGTCGCGGTGCGCACCCCGGCGGAGCTGTCCAGGGTGGGAGCCCTGGTGCTGCCGGGCGGGGAGTCGACCGCGATCTCCCTGCTGCTCGCCAGCTCCGGCCTCCTCGGTCCGCTCCGGTCCCGCCTCGGGGAGGGCATGCCCGCCCTCGGCACCTGCGCGGGCATGATCCTGCTCGCCCGGGAGGTGCTCGACGGCCGGCCCGACCAGGTCCACCTCGACGCGCTCGACGTGGCGGTGCGGCGCAATGCCTTCGGGCGCCAGGTGGACTCCTTCGAGGCGGACCTCGAAGTGCGCGGGATCGAGGGGCCCCCGCTGCGTGCGGTCTTCATCCGTGCCCCGCTCGTCGAGTCGGTGGGCGAGGGTGTCGAGGTGCTCGCGAGCATCGCCGGCGCCGACGGGGTCGAGCGCCCGGTCG
>JAKARG010000542.1 GCA_021819345.1 Actinomycetes bacterium
TCTTCGGGACCCTGGCTCCGGCGGTCCGGGCGTGGGAGGAGTCGACCGAGGGAGCGGCCCGACATCGGGTGGTGTTGTCCGGGGGCGGCTTGGTCGAGTCGTGGCACGAGCTGACCGAGGTGCTCTGGCCTCACGTGTCGCTTCGGACCAGCCTCGTGTCCTTCTCCGACGGTCCTGACCTTCGGCCCTACGCTGCGGTTCTGGGAGGCCGACGAGCCGACCACCTCGTTGGCGGTGGGCAGCACCGCTCGTCGCCTCCCCGGCGGGCACCGGCGGATCTTCGTGCAGTACGCCGAGCGGACCCAGATCGACCTGGTCCTCGGCCCGACGACCGCCGCCTTTCCCGTCGACACGGTCGTGCTCTACGACCCGCATGGGGCGGTCACCATCGCCGAGGCGGCGCCGGCGGCAAGCGGGTCCGCCCTGTCGGAGTGGGCTTTCCTCGCCTGCGCCGCGTTGGCCGATGTCGGCAAGTACCTGCGGCGCCACTCGGCCCGGGAGGTGCATGCTCGTCTCGGGACGGCCCGAGATCAGCTGTGGAAGCTCGTCGCGGCGAACCTCGGTGTTCCCGACCCCCACTATGGGCAGACCAGCACCGTCGATTTCGCTCCCGGGCAGTTCCCCGCCGGAATGCAGACGACCGTCGTCGGGCTCGACCTCGGCGCTCTCGCCATTGCTCGCTGTCCACCGAGGAGCTGAGCCCAGGTCCCGTGTCGACGGTTGGGTTCGCAGGGACTCGGAGCGGCGGCCCACGACCCGGCTCCAGCGAGCAGAGAGCGGTGCGGGCGCCAGGAGACGTCACCGGGGTGCGATTGGTGAGAAACTCATTTGCCGCCGTCGGAGTAGGACGGCAGCATGCTCCGATGCTGTCGTCGACCACGGTCCGCGTGGGTGGGACCGACGATGCCGCTGCGATCGGGCTTGTCCACGTCCGCTCCTGGCAGGCGGCATATGTCGGACACTTTCCCCAGGCCTACCTCGACGGGCTGGACCCCGAGGCGCGAGCTGCGGGGTGGCGGCGCTACCTGGAGGCGGGCGACCACGACCGTGAGGCGCTGCTGGTCGTCGAGTGCGACGGCGAGCTGGTCGGATTCGCGAGTCTCGGGCCCTGCCGCGATCCTGATGCCGCCGGGGTGGGTGAGCTCTACGCCCTCTACCTGCTCCCCGAAGCCTGGGGACGCGGCGCCGGCCGGGAGCTTATGGCTGCAGCCGTCGGAGTGCTGGCGGTGCTCGGCTTCGACCAGGCGACCCTGTGGGTGCTCGACGCCAACGCGCGGGCCCGGCTGTTCTACGAGGCGGCCGGTTGGGCGGCCGACGGCGCAACCCGAGTCGAGGATCGCTTCGGCTTCCCGGTCCCCGAGGTCCGCTACCGCCGGGCCCTGCCCTGAACCTCTCGCGAGACGGTGCTGGCGGCATTGGCGAAGCCCCACCGCTCCTGGCCCCGGCCGGCGAACCCGGCAGCCCGGACAAGCCGATTGGACTCGTCGTCTCCTTCGCCGAATCGGCGCACGGCACCAGGTCGGCCAGGGGAGGTGGGGGTGCCGCTGGTCGGCGCCCTGGTGCTAGGGAGCGGAGGGGTCTCGACCCGATCGCCCTGGCAGGCCCGGATGAGCGACGGGGCGATCGCCTCGCAGACCATCCCCGCCGCGAGCCGGCCTCGAGCAGGGCAGCGCCTTCTCAGGCGGCCACGACCTCAGCGGAAGGCGCATCGCGCAGTCGGCGGTCGGTCGTGACCAGCGGTTCGCCGCGGGACACGGCGAGTTCGACATAGACCGCGTCGACCAACCGAAGCTCATGGCGACGCGCCCATGCCCCGCGTAGGAGATCGTGGACAGGATGGCGTTCGATCGGCGCGGTGGCCAGTTCGCGGAGCTTGGTCTCGACGATGACTGCGGAGAGCTCTCCGGATCGATGCAGGCGTCCCAGCGCCGAAAGGACCTCCGCATCGATGTGAGCCGGAGCGTGCAGGGCGTGACCTGCGATCCGACGGCGCACTGCGCGACCGAGGTCGTTGTCCAGCAGCAGATCAACCAGAGCAGATGCGTCGACTACTGCATCATCCATGTCGGGTCGGTGCCTCGTCGCGTACGGCGTCGAGCGCCGCCACCGCGCGATCATGCGAAACCGGCGCGGCGGGGCTGGTCAGCGCATCAAGCCAGGCATCGGTCGAGCGCAACGCAAGACTTCGCCGAACCGCCTCCTGGGTTACGGCCGACAGGTTCAGGCCCGCCCTCTTGGCTTCTGCCGCAAGGTTGTCCGGCAGGTAGACGTTCAACCGAGCCACCTCACACACTATACACACCTACCCCGAGGTGAAGCTGCTGCTCGACAGACAGACACCCACCAATCCCGCCTTGCCGCCGAGCGTCTACGAGCTACCCGCGACAGAGCCCCGCCACGACCTGACCGCTGCTGCTGACGACTTGGTCGGAACCCGTCACCCAAGCTGGTTTGCGCCCTCGAAGAACTTGCGCCACACCCACCCAGCCCGGACCCCGACTGGGTTCAGTGGCTGCCTCGGTCCCCCCCGAAGCTCACGGGCCCGCCGACTCCGTCGCCGCGGTCCCGCCTCGCTCGGCACACCACCGGCCCGGCTGTAGAGCGATGACCTGAGGGTGGCCGAGCACCCTCGGCCTACCTCCCGGCAGGCTCGTCGTCCCAGTCGACCGGAG
>JAKARG010000028.1 GCA_021819345.1 Actinomycetes bacterium
GCCGGGGGTGCGTGGTCCGGGAGGACTGCCTCGACTACGCCATCGCCCGCAACGAGAAGTTCGGGATCTGGGGAGGGCTCTCCGAGCGGGAGCGGCGCAAGGTGAGACGGGTTCGCGCGGCAGCGGTGGTCCCGCCGGCGAGGTTCGGCAGCGCCGCATCCTGAGCGATCAGCAACCCGGTCGAGCTCTTCCCCCGTCGAGGCCCGCCTGCTCGAGGCGGGCCTCGATCGTGCTCTCCGGTCCGATCCCGAGCTCGCCCCAGCGTGATGACGGCGCCGCCTCGAGGACTGCGAGGGGCAAGAGGCCGACCAGCTCGGCCCCGGACACCGCGACCCGACTGGCGACGGCATCGTAGGCATCGGCGGGCCCGAGCGACCACGGCTCGATCAGGTTGCACGACACCTGCACCGCCTCGCCCACCTGCAAGCCGAGGGTGCGCAGGCCCGGCCGGCGGACCGCTGCGGCCACCTCCTTGGCCCGGGGCAGGTCGGCCTCGGAGAGCCAGAGGTTGTAGGCGACGAGCACCGGCCTGGCGCCGACGCAGACCGCTCCCGCAGTCGGGTGGCCCACGCCCGGCCCGGCGTCGGGGAGGCGGTGCCGCCAGGCGTCGCGGCGCAGCTCGGGCAGGGTCGGCCCCGGTCCGCCGCCGCGGGGCCCGTAGGTGAAGCAGGGCAGAGCGAGGGTCTCCCCGGCCCAGTGGGCATAGCGGTCGCGTGCTGCGGCGGCGACCGACAGGTCCCCGTCGGCGACCCGACCGTTGGCACCGATCACCAGGTCGACGAAGGGGACGACGTCCACGACCCCCCGGCGGGGGTGGGCGCCCGAGTGGAGGCCGATGTCGAGCTCGGCCACGGCCGCCTCGGTGAGGGCCCGAGCTGCGGCCTCCACCTCGGCGGGCGCTCCTGCCAGGGTGAAGACCGAGCGATGGTGGTGAGGGTCGGCGTGGACGTCGAGGCAGCTGGGCCCGACCTCGGACCGCAGCCGGGCGAGCAGCTCGGCGTCCCGGCCCTCGCTCAGGTTGATCACGCACTCGAGCAGTCCGACCGCCTCCTCGTCATCCGGGCAACCCGCGGGCACCGTAGTCCGGGGGCCTACCGAACGTCTCGCCCGAGGAGTAACCTCAGCCCCATGCTGCTAGCAGACATCTTCGGCTCCGATGGCCTCATCGTGATCGTGATCGCGCTGATCGTCATCTTCGGGGGAAGCCAGCTGCCCAAGATCGCCCGCAACGTCGGGTCGGCGGGCAAGGAGTTCAAGAAGGCGCAGGCCGAGAGCGAGCAGGAGGAGCGCGCGCGGGCCGCTGCCCAGGCGATCGCGCCGCCGGCGCCCCAGCCCGTCGCCCCGCCCGCAGCCCAGGTGGCCCCGTCCGACTCCGTCACCCTGAGCAAGGCGGACCTCGAGGCGGTCATCGACAAGCGCCTGGCCGAGAAGGACCCCTCGTCGAACTGACCTTCCGGCTACAAGAGCCTGCCGGCGGTAGAGCCTGCCGGCGGTAGAGCCTGCCGGCGGTAGAGCCTGCCGGCGGTAGAGCCTGCCGGCGGTAGAGCCTGCCGGCGGTAGAGCCTGCCGGCGGTAGAGCCTGCCGGCGGTAGAGGCCGATCTCGGCAGCCTCAGGCGGTGCCCTACCTAGCCGTAGTGGGCGAGACGGAGCTGCGCCGGCGCCGGGCGATGCGTCTGCGCTCCCGCTCAGAGGCGCCTCCCCAGACCCCGTGCTCGATGCGATTGTGGAGCGCGTACTCGAGGCAGGGGTCCTTCACCGGGCAGTCGGCGCAGATGCGTCGCGCGATCTCCACCCCGACGCCATCACTCGGGAAGAATGTCTCGGGCGGAAGCTCACGGCACTTCCCCTCGGCCATCCACTCTGTGTCCACGGGACCTCCCATGCTCACCATTCTGACGCTCCCATCGGTAGATCGGTTCCCTGCCGAAGCAAGTTCGAGCAAACACTCAGGTTTCCTCGGCGACGCCCACCTTTGACAAGCGCGCCACACGAGCCTCCGCCGAAGCCCACTCCGAGGCTAGCGCACCTGGCCGCTGGAGCGTGAAGTGGACCTCGGTCGGCTTGACAGGGTCCCCGTCGCCCGTGAGGATGGGGGGGGTGGTGACCTCCTCGAAGTCGCTGCTGCTCCTCACCTAGGCGGGCGCCCACCCGGTGCCCGCCCGACCTCCTGCGCCGTCCCGGCCAGGAGGTTTTTTCGTTCTCGTCCCCGCTCGCCACCAGGAGGCCCCGGTGCCGGCCTACGCCTACCCAACCCCTTGCGACATGCCCTACGAGCGCTACCGGCCCTACCGGCCGCTCGTGCTCGCCGAGCGGACCTGGCCGGACCGGGAGCTGACCGCTGCGCCGCGCTGGTGCAGCGTCGACCTGCGCGACGGCAACCAGGCGTTGATCGACCCGATGGACCCGGCCCGCAAGCTCCGTTTCTTCGAGACGCTCGTCGGCATGGGGTTCAAGGAGATCGAGGTCGGCTTCCCGGCTGCCTCGCAGCCGGACTTCGACTTCATCCGCCAGATCGTCGAGGAGGACCGGATCCCAGACGACGTCGCCATCCAGGTCCTGGTCCAGTGCCGTCCAGAGCTGATCGACCGGACCTTCGAGGCCATCCGGGGTGCGGCGAACGTGGTGGTGCACTTCTACAACTCGACCTCGGCGTTGCAGCGCCGGGTCGTCTTCGGGCTCGACAAGGGCGGCATCGCCG
This sequence comes from Actinomycetes bacterium, assembly GCA_021819345.1. GTDB lineage: Bacteria > Actinomycetota > Acidimicrobiia > Acidimicrobiales > Palsa-688 > JAKAQB01. The sequence continues at coordinate 2,700 of JAKARG010000028.1, forward strand.
ACATCGCCACCTCCGCGGCTCGCCTCGTGCGCAAGATGGCCGAGACCGTCCCGGGGACCAACGTCGTCTTCGAGTACTCCCCGGAGAGCTTCACCGGCACCGAGCCGGACTTCGCGCTCGAGGTGTGCGAGGCGGTCATGGCCGTGGTCGAGCCCGGCCCCGATCGCCCGATCATCCTCAACCTGCCCAACACCGTGGAGATGTACGGACCCCAAGTCTACGCGGACGTCATCGAGTGGTTCGGTCGCAGCATCCGGGACCGGGGCTCGGTGATCCTGTCGGTCCACCCCCACAACGACCGGGGAACGGCGGTGGCCGCCGCCGAGCTGGCCCAGCTCGCCGGGGCCGACCGGGTCGAGGGGACCCTGTTCGGCAACGGCGAGCGCACCGGCAACGTCGACCTGGTCAACCTGGCGCTCAACTTGATGAGCCAGGGCGTCGACCCCCGCCTGGACATCTCCGACATCGACGCCCTCAAGCACGTCGCCGAGCACTGCAACCGCCTCCCGGTGCACCCGCGCCACCCCTACGCCGGCGACTTGGTCTACACGGCGTTCTCCGGCTCCCACCAGGACGCGATCAAAAAGGGGATGGCCGCTTTGGACCAGGGCTACGAGACCTGGGAGGTCCCCTATCTCCCGATCGATCCCAAGCACGTCGGGCGCACCTACGAAGCCATCATCCGGGTTAACAGCCAGTCGGGCAAGGGCGGCGTCGCCTACCTCATGGACACCGAGCACGGCCTCGACCTGCCCCGGCGGCTGCAGGTCGAGTTCTCCAAGGAGGTGCAGGCGGTGACCGAGGCATCGGGGACCGAGATCAAGCCGGGGCAGCTGTGGGACGTGTTCACCCGCACCTACCTCCCCGACGACGCCGGCGTCCGGCTGCTCTCCTCGGAGACTGCCGCCTCGGGCGAGCACGCCACCCGGGTCACCGCCCAGGTGCTGGTCGACGGCCGCCACCGGACCCTCGCCGGGGAGGGCAACGGCCCGGTGGCCGCCCTGGTCGACGCCATCCGCAGCGGGCTCGGCCTGGAGCTGGCGGTGCGCGACTTCCAGAGCCACGCCCTCACCGAGGGGACCGAGGCCTCCGCCGTCGCCTACGTGGAGATGGTCGCGCCGGGCGGGCGTAGCGCCTGGGGGGTGGGAATCGACTCGAGCACCCTCGACGCCGGCCTCCAGGCGGTGATCAGTGCTGCCAACCGCTTCCGCTCCCCGGTAGGCTCCTGAACCATGTCCATCCAGCAGGCCGGCGACCAGGCTCCGCCCCGGGGCCACGTGCGGGTCGTCTACCTGGGTCCCGTGGCCCCGCACTGGAGGGTCGACTCGGACTTCGGTGACCGTGGTGTGATCGAGGAGATCCGCCAGCGGATCCTGGCCCGGCTGCTCCTGCTCCCGCCCCACGACCCGCAGTTCCGGCGCAACCGGGAGCGGGTGGTGCGTGACGCCGAGCGGGAGAACCTCATCCTCGAGTGGGACCTCGGTCTACCCGAGGAAGGTTCCTGAGGGCGGAGCGCAGCCCCGCCGGCCCCGGGCGGTGTGGGTAGCCTGGAAGGCGTGACCGATGCCACTGCCGCCGCCGCCCGGCTCGGCATCGGTGTCGGCGTCGTCCCCGACGCCGGCTTCGACACCGACGGCAACCGGCGCTACATCAACCGAGAGCTGTCCACGGTCGACTTCAACCGGCGGGTCCTAGCCCTCGCGGCGAGCCCCGAGCAGCCGCTGCTCGAACGGCTCAAGTTCCTGGCCATCTTCTGTTCGAACACCGACGAGCTGTTCGAGGTCCGAGTCGCCGGCCTGAAGGACCAGCAGGCTGCCGGGGTGGCGAGCACCGCCCCCGACGGGCTCTCGGTGGCCGACCAGCTCCGTGCGATCCGCAAGGAGATGGAGGCTCTGGTCGAGGAGCGCCGCCAGCTGCTCTTCGACGTGCTGCTGCCTGCGCTCCGGGACCGGGGGGTGATCCTCTGTCGCTGGAGCGACTTGGACGGCGCGAGCCGCGAGGCGCTGCGGGAGGTCTTCGAGGAACGGATCTTTCCCGTGCTCACCCCCCTCGCCGTGGACCCCGGCCACCCTTTCCCCTACATCTCGAACCTGTCGCTCAACCTGGCGGTGATCGTCCGGGACCCCGAGAGCCAGGTGCGACGCTTCGCCCGCTTGAAGGTCCCACCGCTACTGCCGGGGTTCCTCGCGCTGCCCGGCGGGGAGCGCTTCGTCCCCCTCGAGCAGGTCATCGCGGCCCACCTGGACTCGTTGTTCCCCGGGATGGAGATCGAGAGCCACCACCCCTTCAGGGTCACCCGCAACGCCGACCTGACCCTGGAGGAGGACGAGGCCGACGACCTGCTCTACGCGGTGGAGATGGAGCTGCGCCGCCGGCGCTTCGGCCGCGCCGTGCGCCTGGAGGTGGACCGCTCGATCACCGACGAGGTGCGCACCCTCTTGACCCGGGAGCTCGACCTGGCGACCGAGGACGTCTACGACATGACCGGGCCGCTCGACCTCTCGGGGGTCTGGGCGGTGCACGACGTCGACCGTCCCGAGCTGAAGGACGAGCCCTACGTGGCGAGCGTCCCTGCTGCTCTGGTCGGGCCGGGGGGTGAGGCGGCGAGCGACCTGTTCGCTGCGATCCGCCAGGGTGACGTCCTCGTCCACCACCCCTACGAGAGCTTCGCCATGTCGACCGAGGCGTTCGTCACCCAGGCGTCGCGCGACCCGGGAGTGCTCGCCATCAAGCAGACCCTCTACCGGACCTCGGGGGACAGCCCGATCGTCCGAGCGCTCATCCGGGCGGCGGAGCGCGGGAAGCAGGTAGCCGCCTTGGTGGAGCTGAAGGCGCGTGGCGACGAGGCGGCGAACATCGGCTGGGCGCGCGCCCTCGAGCGCGCCGGGGTGCACGTGGTCTACGGGCTCGTCGGGCTGAAGACCCACTCCAAGACCGCACTGGTCGTCCGCCAGGAGCCCGACGGGATCCGTCGCTACTGCCACATCGGCACCGGCAACTACAACCCGGCCACGGCTCGGCTGTACGAGGACCTGGGGATCCTGAGCGCCTCGCCCGAGCTCGGTGCCGACCTGACCGACCTGTTCAACTACCTGACCGGTTACAGCCGGCGAGTCGAGTACCGCGAGCTGCTGGTCGCCCCCCTCGGCCTGCGATCCCGGATGCTCGAGCTGGTCGAGCGGGAGACCCGCCTCGGGGAGCGGGGTCGGATCGTCTGGAAGCTCAACAACCTGGTTGACCGGGAGGTGATCGACTCCCTGTACCGGGCCTCGGACGCCGGGGTCAGGGTGGACCTGATCGTGCGGGCGATCTGCTGCTTGCGCCCCGGCGTGCCCGGGCTCTCCGAGCGCATCTCGGTGCGCAGCCTGGTCGGACGCTGGCTCGAGCACTCCCGGGTCTACTACTTCGGTGCCGGCCACGGCGGCGACGAGCTGGAGCCCTCCGAGCGTCACGACGGGCGGAGGCCCCTGCCGGCCTCGGTCCCCGCAGGCGGGGAGTACTACCTCGGCTCCGCCGACATGATGGAGCGCAACCTCGACCGGCGGGTGGAGGCGGTGGTCCCGGTCCCCGTCGCCTTGCACCCGAGGATGCGCGAGATCCTCGAGGTCGAGCTCGCCGACGACCGTCTCGCCTGGTGCCTGCAGGGTGACGGGACCTGGACCAAGGTCCCGACAGTGCTCGGCATCTCGGCGCAGGACTGGCTCCAGGAGGCGGCCCGGTCGCGGGAGCGAGCGAGGCGGGACGACGCCCAGAGGATGGTGCCGTGAACTGCTCGGAAGGCTCGACAACCGGCCCGGCGGAGCCGGTCGTAGAGCCCGGGGAGCTGGTGCGGGCTGCCGGCGGGATCCCGTGGCGCCGCGACGGAGACGGCCGGGTGGAGGTCGTCCTCGTGCACCGCCCCCGCTACGACGACTGGAGCCTCCCCAAGGGCAAGCTCGAGGCGGGCGAGAGCGACGAGGCGGCCGCGCTGCGGGAGGTGGAGGAGGAGACCGGAGTGCTCGGGCGGCTCGGAGAGGAGCTGCCGAGCACCACCTACCTCGACCGCAGCGGGAGGACCAAGCGGGTCCGGTACTGGGCGATGACGGTTGCCTCCGGGGTGGTGGCCGGGGCCAACGAGGTCGACGACGCCAGATGGGTCCCGGCCGACGCAGCGCTGCCGATGCTGAGCTACGACCGGGACCGAGAGGTCCTCTCGGTCCTCCTCGGCTCGCTCGACGTCCGCTGAGCCCGGCCCCGCCGGCGGTGTCGGTCCAGTCGGGTCAGACCGTCGGGGGCAGGAGCCGCACGACCTGCTCGAAGCACAGCCAGAGCGGTACGGCAGCGATCGCCACCCCGGCGGCGAGGGTCGCGGCCTTGTGCCACCCACGCCGCCGGGAGGCGAGGACCCGGGTCGCGACCCACAGGGCGACCACGAGGGCCCCGAAGGCGATGGCCGGCCCACGGGCGTCGGCATTGCCCTCCGTCAGGCTCCTCACCGTCGGTGCGAACGGCTCGGCAGCGCTCACCGATGTGCCCTGCGGTCTCGACGGGCCGTACGGCCGGGCGGCCCGGGGGCTCGCGCCGGGAGCCGACCGGGGTTGCGAGGAGGACGAAGCTGCCCGGGTGCCCACCGAGGACCGGGTAGGGGTGCCGGTAGGGCTGCCGACGAGCGCTGCCAGGACCACCAACCTGGTCGCGGCCGAATAGGGCGGATTGCAGGTGGTGAGGGTCAGCAGCGCCCGGTGGCTCGGAGCGAGCACCCCGACGTCGTCGGGGTTGACCACGTGGTGGCCGAGCACCCGGTAGTCGAAGGTCCGCCCCTCGGTGTCGGTGATGTAGATCCAAGCCCCCGGGCGTAGGCGTCCCAGCTCGAAGAACGGGGCCCCGTAGGTCGTGCGGTGGCCGGCGATGCCGACGTTGCCCTGCTGGCCGGGCAGCGGGGTACCCGGGTAGTGGCCCGGCCCCTCCGCCAGGTCGTTCTCCGCCACGCCCTGCACGACGTACTTGTCGACCCCGATCGAGGGGATCACGATGTGGTCGACCGCCTGGCCCACCGGTGGGGAGGGCGTGAGGCCGCCCTCGCCGGCGGCCGGCGTGCCGGCGTGGGAGTGGGTGTCGCCTCTGGCGGCGCTCGTGGATGCTCCGGAGCCCGACGAGCTCACCACCGGGTCGTGCGCCACGACGCCGGTGCGCCCACCCGGTCGCGCCGGCTGGTTCCCGGGTGCGCCCGCCCGCCCAGGGTGGGAGGAGCGGCTGGTCCCGGAGGCGGAGCTGTGCTCGCCCGTGCTCTCGGCGTGCAGGGCCAGGAACTGGCGATGGAGGACGGCTTGGGAGTGGGCCTCTGCGAAGCCGGTGCCCCAGAGCTGGTAGGCGACGAAGGCCACGATCACGAGCCCGAGGGTGACCAGCCCGAGCCCCACTTCTCGCATCACGCCTCGGGCGACCCCGCCGGCGCGCCCGGAGCGGATGGTGCGGCGTGGTGCAGCCCCGGGACCCGGGGTGGCGACGGCGTCGAGCCCTGGCACGCCATCCAGGGTAGAGGCCCACGGCGGGCCCACCAGGTCGGAGAGCCCCGAGCTTCGCACTTTGGCAGACTGTCGGGGTGGCGCTGATCCTCGTCCGGCACGCCCATGCCGGCGCCCGACGCGACTGGGCCGGCGACGACCGGCTCCGCCCCTTGTCCCCGAAAGGTCGGCGACAGTCCGAGGGCCTGGTCGGCCTGCTCGAGCCGTTCGCCTGCCAGCGGGTCCTGTCGAGCCCCTACGAGCGCTGCGTCGACACCCTCCGCCCGCTGGCCGAGCGGTTGAGCCTCCGGGTCGAGCCGCTCGAGGAGCTCGCCGAGGGCAACACGAGCGCCGCTCTGGCCCTGGTGAGAGCGCTTTCGGACGAGAAGGTCGCCGTGTGCACCCACGGCGACGTCGTCGCCGAGGTGCTCGTCTCCCTCGCCGACGAGGACCGCTTGGACCTCGGGGAGCACCCGCGCCAGGCCAAGGGCTCGGCGTGGGCTCTCGAAGCGAGCGGCGGGCGCTTCGTGTCCGCCCACTACCTCCCCGCTCGGGAGGGCACGACCGAGGGCTGAAGCCAGCGGTGGCGAGCAGCTGGTCGGGCCGGCTCCGGCACTCGGCTGGCCGAAGCGGCACCGAGGTCCGGCCCCGCCGGGGCTCGGGCGGGCTCCGCCGCTCTGGGCTGTCTCGGCGGTCTTCGGCGGTCTTCGCCGGGTCGGGCGGCCTTCGGCGGGCTGGCCACTTGCCGCCGAGTGTTCATCTCTGCTCGAGCCGCCCGTAACCCTGGGGCAACCTCCCGGTTCCCCGGCTCGGATAGACACCCCTCGTTGTCGCCGTTCCGAGGTCAACTACCCGAGGAGACACCGTGCCCGACCTCACCGCAACCCTCGACGAGGCCCCCCTCAGTCGGTTCCATTCCCGCGCCATCGTCACCGCCGGCATGGGCTTCTTCACCGACGCCTACGACTTGTTCATCATCGGCACCGCCACCACCCTGATCGCCAAGCAGTGGCACCTCTCCTCGTCCCAGACCGGCCTCGTGAACTCGATCACGCTCATCTCGGCATTCGTCGGGGCGTTCTTCTTCGGGCGCCTGGCCGACAAGCTCGGGCGGACCCGGATCTACGGCCTCGAGGCCCTGCTCATGGTCGGCGGCGCGCTCGCCTCTGCGTTCGCCCCCGACCTCGCGTGGCTGCTCGTGTTCCGCTTCGTGCTCGGGATCGGCGTCGGCGGCGACTACCCGATGTCGGCGGTGCTCATGAGCGAGTACGCCAACCGCAAGAACCGGGGCCGCCTGGTCGGTCTGGTGTTCTCGATGCAGGCGCTCGGCACCGTCGCGGGCTACGTCGTCGGCCTCACCTTGCTGTCGGCCGGGGTCCGCGACGACATCACCTGGCGGCTCTTGCTCGGCTTCGGCGCGCTCCCCGCGGCGGCGGTGATCTACCTGCGCCGGCGGATGCCCGAGTCGCCGAGGTACCTGGAGCGGGTGGACGGTCGCCCCGAGGAGGCGACCGCCGCGGTGAAGAAGTTCTCCGAAGGTGCGTTGGTCGTCGACGCAGAGCCCGCCGGCGGGCGGCGGTCGCGCCGGCTCTCGTTGTGGTCGTTCGTCTCCGACAGGCGTTACCTGACCGTCCTCATCGGCACGGCAGGAAGCTGGTTCTTCTTCGACTACGCCTACTACGGCAACTCGGTGTCGGCCCCGCTCATCGTCTCTAGCGTGCTCGGGAAGTCGGCCACCCTGCCCCAGGTGCTCGCGCTCCAGCTCATGGTCTTCAGCGTCGCCGCCGTACCCGCCTACTTCCTCGCAGCCTTCTTCATGGACCGGATCGGGCACCGGCGCCTTCAGCTCATCGGTTTCCCGCTCATGGGCCTTGCGTTCCTCCTCATCGGCGTGATCCCCGGGATCACCGCGGCGATCACCCCGTTCCTCCTCCTCTTCGGGGTGAGCTACTTCTTCGCCGAGTTCGGGCCCAACACGACGACCTTCGTGCTCGCCGGCGAGGTCTTCCCGACGAGTGCCCGTACCACCGGCCACGGGATCTCGGCCGGGGTGGCAAAGGTCGGGGCCTTCATCGGGGTCTACGTGTTCCCGATCATGAAGACCGACTTCGGGGTGAGCGGAGCCCTGCGCATCTCGGCGCTGTTCGCCCTGGTCGGGACGCTGCTGACCCTGCTGATCCCCGAGCCGGCCGGGCGGAGCCTCGATGACGTGGCGGCCGAGGAGGTGGTCGCCGGGGCCGAGAGCATCGTGGCATCGGCCGCCGACCCCCTTCGCAGCGCGCGGAGCGGGCGGGGCGGCGCAGGTTGAGCGAGCCAGGCCGAACGGCGCAGGCTGAACCGTGGAGCCCGCTGGCGCAGGGGTGGTGGTGCCGGGTGGCCGGGACGAGGACCCCGGTCGGTCGCCCGGCGAGGACCCCGTAGCAGGGCTCGCGAGCGGTGGGCCCGGTAGGATGAACCACGGAGGAGACGTGCACCGACCCCGAGGAATGGGTCCGCCTCGCTCGGCCCGGGTGGGCCACCGGGCAGGATCGAAGCGGCGGACCGAGCAGCCCGCCCGAGCGAGGAGGTGACCCCGACGTCTGTCAACCCCGACCTCACTGCACCGTGGCTGCCCGCCGGGTCGCCAGGCGCCGTCGAGGCGGTGTCCCGCCTTGCCGGCGCGCTCGAGGTGTTGCAGGTAGGCGTGGTGATCGCCGACGAGTCCGGGGCCGAGGTGTACCGCAACAGCTCGGCCGGGGCCTCGGGTGACCGGCTGGGGGATGTTCTCGCCGAGCGAGCAGTGAGCGAGCTGCTCCACGCTGCACAGAGGGGATCGCCGGCGGAGAGGTCGCTCGAGCTCTTCGCCCCCCTGCGACGCAACCTACTGATCCGGGCCTATCCGATATCGACCGCCGACGGATTCGTCGGGGCCGTGGCCGTGATCGAGGATGTCTCGGAGCGCCGGCGCCTCGACGCCATCCGCCGTGACTTCGTGGCCAACGTGAGCCACGAGCTGAAGACGCCGGTCGGCGCCCTGAGCCTCCTCGCCGAGACCCTCGACGGAGAGGACGACCCCGAGGTGGTCGCCCGCCTCTCGGCCAGGGTGGCCGCAGAGGCGGGCCGCCTCGGGCGGATCATCGACGACTTGCTCGACCTGTCCCGGATCGAGACCAACGAGGTGGCGGCGAGCCAGCTCGTGCCCGTATCCGAGCTGGTCGGCTCGGCGTTCGACGTAGTGGGCCCGGCTGCGGCGAGCCTCGGGGTGAGCCTGCACTCCGAGGAGGTCGTCGCCGGCATCGCAGTGGCCGGCGACCGGCGGGACCTGGTCTCGGCGCTCTCCAACCTGGTCGACAACGCCGTGAAGTACTCCGAGCGAGGGTCCCGGGTCGACGTGTCGGTGACGGTCGAGGGCGAGGTCGTGCGGATCGAGGTGGTCGACCGAGGGATCGGCATCCCGCTTCGCGACCGAGAGCGGATCTTCGAGCGGTTCTACCGGGTCGACCGGGCCCGCAGCCGCCTCACCGGGGGGACCGGCCTAGGGCTGTCGATCGTCCGCCACGTCGCGGTCAACCACGGCGGCGAGGTCCGGGTGGAGTCCGAGGAAGGGATCGGCTCGACCTTCACCCTCGTCCTGCCCGTGAAGCTGACCGATCCGGAGCGCTCGGGCGCTCCGGGCCGGCAGGACCCCTTCGCGCAGCCGGACGGGGGCTGTGGCGTCGCTCCGGGGGCCGGCGCGCCGGAGCGGGGTGACGATGGCTGAACCGGTCACCGTGCTCGTGGTCGAGGACGAGGAGAGCTTCGTCGAGGCCCTGGTCGTCGGGCTCAAGCGAGAGGGGTTCCTCGTCGAGGTGGCAACCGACGGCGTGGAGGCGCTCGAGATCTTCGACCAGGTCCGCCCCCAGCTGGTCCTGCTCGACGTGTGGCTGCCGCGCCTGTCGGGCATCGACGTCTGCCGGGAGCTACGGGCGCGCAGTCGGGTACCGATCATCATGGTCACCGCCAAGAGCAGCGAGATCGACACCGTGGTCGGCCTCGAGGTCGGCGCCGACGACTACGTCACCAAGCCCTACCGGCTCCGGGAGCTGGTGGCCCGGATGAGGGCGGTGCTGCGTCGCTTCCCTGGCGCCGACGAGCCGCCAGCGGTCCCGGAGGTCTTGGAGGTGGGGGAGCTGAGACTGGACTCCGAGCGCCACGAGGTCCAGCTCGGAGGGCGGCCGGTCGCCTTGCCGCTCAAGGAGTTCGAGCTGTTGGAGGTGCTGATGGGTAGCGCCGGCCGGGTCCTCACCCGCGAGACCCTGATCGACCGGGTATGGGGGCCCCACTACGTGGGCGACACCAAGACCCTGGACGTCCATGTCAAGCGGCTGCGGGCGAAGATCGAGGAGGACCCGTCTCGCCCGGCACGGATCACCACCATCCGCGGCCTCGGGTACAAGTTCGAGCGAGCCCGGCCCTGAGGCCGACCGGAGGGACTACTTCTGGCGCTTGAACAGCTCGCCCAGGGGACGGTTGAGCATGCTCGCCGAGCCGGCACGCTTCGGCGCTGCGCTGCTCGGAGCGTTTCGAGCCGGAGCCGCGCCCGCAGGGGCGGAGCGCTCTGCCGTCGTCGTGCGCACCCGTTGCCAGCGACGACGTCGGGCCTCGGCGCTCCTCCCCTCGACACCGCTCGGCGTGCCGCCGGCGGGAGCGATCCCCTCCCAGCCGGCTGGTGCCGCCATCTTGGCTCGACCCGACGGCTCGGAGCCGGCCGGGGCCGGGCCGGCGCTACCGAGCAACACCCCCTGTCCCCCAGGAGGTACCTCGGAGCCAGAGGTCCCGTCTCCCCGGCGGGCCGCCTTGTGCCGGCCGGTCCGGCTCGCAGCGGGCGGGCGCCGTAGGGACAGCGCGCGGGTCATGATCGACCGGGTCGGCAGGATGTCGTCCGCTTCGGGGCTCCAGCGCAGGAGCGGTTCTCCAGGCCCACCCGGCGAGGCCGGCGCCGCGGCGGGCCCGGCTCCTCCGGGGCTCCCGACGGGCTGCGCCGGGCCAGCTTCCTGCCCGCCTCCGGTGGGGTCGACGGCAGCGTCGAGCGGCCCGCCGGAAGTGAGGGACCCGAGCCCTGATGGCTGCTCGGGGCTCTCTGCGAGGATGCCCGGGTCGACCACGATCGAACCGAGCTCCACACCGCCGCTCGCACTGCCACCGTCACCCGCCCTCGGTTCCCGGGTCCGGACCGCAGCCTCGGCTTCGACTGCAGAGCCGGCGGAGCCGCCGCTGCGGACCCCGGCGGCTGCGATCCGCTCGGCGCCAGCGCCGGCGCCGGCCCCGGGCTCGGGGGTTTCGGCCCCGTCGTCCTCGCCCTCGTGTCGTGCGCTCGGGTCCTCCGGCGCCGCGCCCTCGGGCCCGGCCGGGCTCGGCACGGTTGCGCCGAGGAGGGCGGCGGTCTCGGGGGACAGGGCGGCGAGGTTGGGTCCGCGCCGGGTGATCGGCGTCGGCTTCGGTGCCGGCGCGTTCCCCGCCTCGGCGGCCCA
>JAKARG010000029.1 GCA_021819345.1 Actinomycetes bacterium
CCGAGCTGCGCAGCGCCTTCATCATCGGCTTCGTGATCTTCATCCCCTTCATGATCATCGACCTCGTCGTCTCTGCGATCCTCATGTCACTCGGGATGTTCATGCTTCCCCCGACGCTGATATCACTCCCCTTCAAGCTGTTGCTGTTCGTTCTCGTCGACGGCTGGACCCTCGTTGTCCACTCGTTGCTGCTCAGCTTCCGCTGATGACCGACACCACCGTGGTCCACCTGGCCGGCCAGGCGATGCTGATCATCGCCGAGCTCGCCGGGCCGGCCCTCGCGGTGACGCTCGTCGTCGGCCTGGTGGTCTCCTTGTTCCAGGCCGTGACGAGCATCCAGGAGAGCACGCTCAGCTTCCTGCCGAAGCTCGTCGCGGTGGCACTGGTGCTCTTGCTCACGGGTCAGTGGATGGTGGGCCAGCTGGTCGGCTTCGTCGAGCAGCTCTACGCGAGCATCCCGGGGCTGGTCCAGAAGTGACCCCGAGGCGCCGGGAGGCCCCCGAGGCGCTGGGATGATCTCGCTGCCCGCCGCCCTGGTGCTCGGGTTCGTCCTCGCCCTGGTGCGGGCGTCGGCTTGGGTGGTGGTGTGCCCGCCGTTCTCCAACTCGTCGATCCCTGCGGTCGCCAAGGTCGGTCTCGCCGCCGGCCTCGCGCTGCTGGCCGCGCCGGCGGCGTCTCGGGCACTGCCCGGAGCGTCGAGCGCGGCCTTCGTGGCGGCGGTGGTCGAGCAGGTGGCGATCGGGCTGGCGATCGGGTTCTTCGTGAAGGTCACCGTCGCAGCGGTCACCAGCGCGGGCTCGCTCGTGGACCTGTTCTCCGGGCTGAACCTGCCCCCTTCGCTCGACCCCCTGAGCCAGCAGGACGTGCCGCTCGTCGGGCAGCTCTACGAGATGATCGCCGTCACCTTGTTGTTCACGAGCGGCGCCGACCTGCTGCTCGTCCGGGGCTTCGTCGCCAGCTTCACCACCCGGACGGTGGTCTTCGGGAGCCTCGGCGAGCTGGCGGCGGGGGCCACCGCCCAGCTCGGCTCGATGTTCGCCGCTGCGCTCGAGATCGCCGCACCCCTCGTGGCCGTGCTCTTCGTGACCCAGGTGCTCCTCGGCCTGCTGGCCAAGGCGGCACCCCAGATGAACGTCTTCGTCTTCGGCTTCGGGCTGCAGGTGGCGGTGACGATCCTCGGTCTCGGCCTGGCGATCACGGCGCTCCCCGTCGAGCTCACCAACCTCGTGACGAGGACCGCCGGGCAGGTCTTCGGCGGTGGCTGACCGCTCCTCGAAGACCGAGGAGCCCACCCCGAAGAGGCGCCGGGACGCCCGGCGCAAGGGACAGGTCGCCCGCAGCCCCCTCCTCGCCGGCTGGGCGACGGTCCTCGCCGCCTCGGTGGCCCTCCCTGCGCTCGGCCACCAGCTGCTCGGAGCATGGGAGGGGCTGTTCCTCGCTACGACCGTGGCGATGTCGCACCCCTCGCCTGCCGCAGCGCGCCGGTTGCTGGCCGAGGGGCTCGATGCCGGCTTCTCGGCCGCGCTGCCGCTCGTCGGGCTGGTCGCGGCGGTCTCCCTGGTCGTGTCGGTGGGCCAGGTCGGCCTCCGGGCTTCCCCCAAGGCGCTCTGGAGGCCCGAGCAGCTCTCCTTGACGAAGGGGGTGAGGCGGCTCCTGTCGATCCGGGGGCTCTGGGCCGCACTGCGCAGCAGCCTCGAGCTCGCCCTGCTCGCCGTCGTCGGCTACCTGGCCGTGCACCGCCTGGTCTCGATGATGGTCGCCGGGGCGATGCCGCTCTCCGCAACGCTCGGTGCCACCGGCAAGGCGATCCTCGCTGCCGTGCGCTACCTGGCTCTCGCCGGGCTCGTCGTCGCCGGTGCCGACTTCGCCTTCCAGCGTCGGCGCCTCGCCCAGGACCTGCGCATGACCAAACAGGAGGTCAAGGAGGAGGCCCGCCGTAGCGAGGGCAGCCCGGAGCTGCGCCGGGCGGTGCGCTCCCGCCAGCGCAAGCTGAGCCGGAGCCGGATGGTCGCCGAGGTCGCTCGCTCGGCGGTGGTGGTCACCAACCCGACCCACCTGGCGGTGGCTCTCGCCTACGAGCGGGGCGTGGACGCTGCGCCGCGGGTCGTGGCCAAGGGCATCGGCTCGCTGGCTCTCGCCATCCGTCGGGAGGCCCGACGTCACGGGGTGCCGGTGGTCGAGGACCGATCGCTCGCCTGGACCATCCACGCTGCCTGCGAGGAGGGCTCGATCGTCCCCCCGCACCTCTACCAGGCCGTCGCCCAGGTGCTCGCCTTCGTCTATTCCCTCACGCCGAGCGCCCGCAGCTTGCTCGACACCCACCGGATGGCCCGAGCCGGGTCGGCGGCTCCCGGCAGGAGCGACTCGGGCGGCCATCGAGGCGGATCGCCAGGACCGTTCGGGAGAAGGTGAACACGAGGTGAACGGGCGGCCCCGGCAGCGGTAGCCTCGGCCGGGTGGCGTCGCTCCAGGCCTCGGTGGTGGAGCTGTTCGCCTTGGTGAGCGAGGCCCTGGCCAGGGCGACCTGGGCGCTGCTCAACTCCGACCCGGCGCTCGCTCGAGGAGTGGTGGAGGCGGACGCCGAGATCGACGCCCGGACGGCCGCCCTGGAGGCCGAGCTGTGGGCGGAGATCGACGCCGGCAGCGGGGAGCGGCCTCTGCGGGAGGCGGTGGCGGTCCTGCTCATCCTGCCCGAGCTCGAGCGCAGCGCGGACCTGGCCGAGCACATCGCGCAGCGTGCCGGCGCCGGGCTCGGCGCCGGGATGAGCCCGGCGAGCCGCGGGGTGGTGCAGCGGATGTCGGAGGTCGCCATCGAGATGTGGCAGGCGACGACCGCCGCCTTCGCCGACCGGGCGGCTTCGGGCGAGGAGCTCGACGAGGCCGACGAGGAGCTCGACGCCCTCCACGGCCGGCTCACCGAGATCGTCGCCGGCGGGAGCATGGACCCGGCCGTCGCCGCCCAGGTGACGCTCCTCGCCCGCTTCTACGAGCGCCTCGGCGACCACGCGGTCAACCTGAGCCGCCGGGTCGGCAGCTTCGCCGCCCCTGCGACCGGCGGGGGCGACCCTCCCGGGCCTGGAGGACCGGCCCCGGCGGGCCGGTAACGGTAGGATCGCTCGCTCCGGCGAGCAGAGGAGCGCAGGTGGACACAGTAGGGGACGGCTTGCTCGCGGCCGAGCTGGCCGGCCGGGCCGGCCGGCTGCTGGTCGGCATCCGGGGCGAGGGGCCCGACGCCGGCGCCCGCGGTGACCGCGAGGCCAACGCCGCGATCCTCCAGGCCCTCGCCGAGGCCCGGCCCGCCGACGCCGTCCTCTCCGAGGAGTCGCCCGACGACCCCGCCCGCCTCGGGGCCGACCGGGTCTGGATCGTCGACCCCCTGGACGGCACGCGCGAGTACGCCCTGGCGGGACGCTGCGACTGGGCGGTGCACGTCGCCTTGTGGGAAAGGGGGGCCGAGGTGACCGCAGCCGCGGTCGCGCTCCCCGCCCTCGGCGTGGTGCTCGGCACCGACGCCCCGCCGGTGCTCCCGCCCTGGAGCCCGGAGGGCCCGCTGCGTGCGCTGCACAGCGACAGCCGCCCCCCGAGCTGGCTCCCCGCGCTGGTCGAGGCCTTTCCCCAGCTCCTCCCTGCCTCGATGGGGTCCGCCGGCGCCAAGGCGATGGCGGTGGTGCGCGGGGAGGCCGAGGCCTACCTCCACGACGGGGGGCAGTGGGAGTGGGACTCGGCCGCCCCGGTCGGTGTCGCCCTGGCTGCCGGGCTGCACTGCTCACGCCTCGACGGCTCCCGCCTCGCCTACAACCAGCCCCGCCCCTACCTGCCGGACCTGTTGATCTGCCGGCCGGAGGTCGCCGGCGAGCTGCTCGGCGCACTGGCCGCGGTCCGGTCCGGCACGGGAGCGACGAGATGACCACCACGCCCTCTCCGGCTCGCCTCGGGCACCTGCAGCGCCTGGAGGCCGAGTCGATCCACATCTTCAGAGAGGCGGTCGCCGAGGCCGAGCGGCCGGTGATGCTCTACAGCATCGGCAAGGACAGCTCGGCGATGCTGCACCTGGCCAAGAAGGCCTTCTGGCCGTCGCCCCTGCCCTTCCCGCTGCTGCACGTCGACACCACCTGGAAGTTCTCCGAGATGTACGCGATGCGCGACAAGGTCGCCGCCTCCCCCGGCGTCGAGCTGATCGTGCACCGCAACCCCTACTGCGTGGAGCACGACATCAACCCCTTCGACCACGGCTCGGGCACCCACACCGACCTCTGGAAGACCGAGGGTCTCAAGCAGGCGATCGACGAGCACCGCTTCGACCTGGCCTTCGGTGGCGCAAGGCGCGACGAGGAGCGCTCCCGGGCCAAGGAGCGGGTCTTCTCGGTGCGCAGCGCAGGGCACCGCTGGGACCCGAAGGCCCAGCGCCCGGAGCTGTGGAGGCTCTACAACGCGCGGGTGCGGCCCGGCGAGAGCATCCGGGTGTTCCCGATGTCGAACTGGACCGAGCTCGACATCTGGCAGTACATCCTCGCCGAGGACATCGAGATCGTCCCGCTGTACTTCGCGGCTCCCCGCCCGGTGGTCGAGCGCGACGGGATCCTCGTCATGGTCGACGACGAGCGGATGGCGGCCCGCCTGGCGCCCGGCGAGGAGCCTCGGATGCGCAAGGTGCGCTTCCGGACCCTCGGCTGCTACCCGCTCACCGGGGCCTTCGAGTCGGAGGCGACCACCCTCGGCGAGATCATCTCCGAGATGCTCGTCGCCACCACCTCCGAGCGCCAGGGCCGGGTGATCGACCACGACGCCTCGGGCTCGATGGAGCGCAAGAAGCAGGAGGGCTACTTCTGATGCAGCGCCCCGGAGCCGGCGTCCCCTCCGGCGACGTCGAGGCCTACCTCGCCCGCCAGCAGGCCAAGGACCTGCTGCGCTTCATCACCTGCGGCAGCGTCGACGACGGCAAGTCGACCCTCATCGGCCGGCTCCTCTACGAGTCCAAGCTCGTCTACGAGGACCACCTGGCCGCCCTCGAGGCCGACTCCAAGAAGGTGGGCACCCAGGGGGGCGAGCTCGACTTCGCCCTGCTCGTCGACGGCCTCCAGGCCGAGCGGGAGCAGGGGATCACCATCGACGTCGCGTACCGCTTCTTCAGCACCGAGCGGCGCAAGTTCATCGTCGCCGACACCCCCGGCCACGAGCAGTACACCCGCAACATGGTGACGGGGGCGTCGACCGCCTCGCTCGCGGTGATCCTCGCCGACGCCCGCAAGGGGATCCTCACCCAGACCCGGCGGCACTCCTACCTCGTGGCCCTGCTCGGCATCCGCCAGGTGGTCCTCGCGGTCAACAAGCTCGACCTGGTCGACTACGACCGGGCGACCTTCGAGCGGATCGCCGCGGAGTACCGGGAGCTCGCCTCCCGCCTCGGGTTGCCCGAGGCCGGGGTGACCTGCATCCCGATGTCCGCTCTTCGCGGCGACAACCTGCTCGGCGTCTCGGCGAGCACCCCCTGGTACGACGGGCCGGCGCTCCTCGAGCACCTGGAGACGGTGCCCGCCGGCGCGCCGGAGGACGGTCCGCTGCGCATGGCCGTGCAGTGGGTCAACCGCCCGAACCTCGACTTCCGGGGCTTCTCGGGGACCGTCGTCGGCGGGGCGGTGCGCCCGGGGGACCGGGTCCGGGTGGTGCCCGGCGGGCAGATCTCGACCGTCGAGCGGATCGTGACCGCAGACGGCGACCTCGACGTCGCGGGGCTCGACGCAGCGGTCACCGTCACCCTCGCCGACGAGATCGACGTGAGCCGCGGAGACGTGATCGCTGCGGCCGACGACCCGCCCGAGGTCGCCGACCAGCTCCAGGCGCACGTGGTCTGGATGGCCGAGGCCGAGATGCTCCCCGGCCGGCCGTACCTGCTCAAATGCGGTGCCCGCACCGTCTCTGCGACGCTCGCCCCGCCGCGCTACGCGCTGAACGTCAACACCCTCGAGCACCTCGCGGCGCGCACCCTCGGGCTCAACGAGATCGGGGTGTGCAACCTGTCGCTGTCCGCTCCGATCGCCTTCGACCCCTACTCCGCCAACCGGGACACCGGCGGGTTCATCCTGATCGACCGGATGACCAACGCAACGGTCGCCGCCGGGATGATCGACTTCGCCCTTCGGCGGTCCTCGAACATCCACTGGCAGGCGATCGAGGTCGGCCGGGAGGCGCACGCCGCGCTGAAGGGCCACGGGGCGGGGGTGGTCTGGTTCACCGGGCTCTCCGGCTCGGGGAAGTCGACGATCGCCAACCTGCTGGAGAAGCGCCTGCACGCCCTCGGGGTCCACACCATGCTCCTCGACGGGGACAACGTCCGCCACGGCTTGAACCGGGACCTCGGCTTCACCGACGCCGACCGGGTGGAGAACATCCGCCGGGTCGCGGAGGTCGCCCGGCTGATGGTCGACGCCGGCCTCGTGGTGCTCGTGTCGTTCATCTCGCCGTTCCGCGCGGAGCGGGAGCTGGCCCGCTCGAGGGTGGGGGAGGGCGAGATGGTCGAGGTCTTCGTCGACGCCCCCGTCGAGGTGGCCGAGGCGCGCGACCCCAAGGGTCTGTACCGCAAGGCCCGCGCCGGGGAGCTGCCGCACTTCACCGGGATCGACTCGCCCTACGAGGCGCCCGAGCGCCCCGAGGTGCACCTCGACACCACCTCGCTCACCCCCGAGGAGGCCGTCGAGGCGGTCTTCGCCGCTCTCGTGGACCGGGGGATCGTCGGGGGAGCGTGAGGGAGGGCCTGGCGGCGACGCTCGCCTCGGTGTGCCTCGGTGTAGGAACGTCATCAACGCATCACCACCGCTGATGCTATGATGCAGAGGCGGTGCGGACGACGGTGACCCTGGACCCCGACGTGGAGCAGATCTTGCGGGCGCGGATGCGCGAGACCGGCCAGTCGTTCAAAGAGGCCGTCAACGAGGCCATCCGTCGATCGACGGTCGGAACGGGGCGGGCGGCTCCCTTCGCCACGGCTCCGGCCGCGATGGGGCGCTCTCGGGCCAACCTCGACCGGGCTCTCCAGCTGGTCGGGGCGCTGGAGGACGACGACCTGCTGCGTCGGATCCGGGCTGGCTCGTGAACATCGTGGACGCCAATGTGCTCCTCTACGCGGTCAACGCCGACGCCGAGCACCACGAAACCTCACGAGGCTGGCTCGACGGCTGTCTCTCCGGGGGCGCGGCCGTGGGGTTCGCCTGGGTGGTGCTGCTTGCCTTCGTCCGCCTCGCCACCCGCCCCGACCTCTTCCCCCACCCCTTGGCCGTCGACGAGGCGATGGACCGCGTCGACGCCTGGTTGGGGGCGGCGCCGGCGTCGGTCGTCGGACCGACGAGCGCCCACGCGCGGGTGGTACGGGCCCTGCTGGCGGAGGTCGGCGCCGGTGCCAACCTCGTCAACGACGCCCACCTCGCCGCCCTGGCCATCGAGCACCGCGCCAAGGTGGTGTCCTACGACAACGACTTCTCCCGCTTCACGGGCGTGAGCTGGGCGCGCCCCGGGGAGCTCTAGCCGCAACGGTCAAGGTCGCCTTCGCACCAGGTGCCTCCCGCCTCGCCGGTAGGCTCACACGCCAGGTGGGCGCGGCGCTGGGACTGCGCCCCGTGGGTGAGACGGGAGATGTCCGAGAGCAGATGAGGCGGTTCCCGGGCCTCCGCCTGCGCCAGCCGGCGCGCCGGCTGCTCGCCTGCGGGAGCCTCTACAACGCCGGCATGGCGACCTCGACGGTGTTCGTCTCGCTGTTCTTCTACATCGCCACCGGCAGCGTGGCCGGCATGGTGGCGTTCTCCGTCGGCCGCTACCTCGGCCTCATCGGGGCCTCGCTCGGCCTGGTCCGCTTCGCGCCGGGGGCTTCGCCGAGCACGCTGCTGCGGGCCGGCATCGTGCTCAACGCCGCCTTCTTCGTCCTGCTCATCGTCCTCGGCCACGGGGTCGCCGCCGGCGCCGTCCCGCTCGGGCTGCTCGACGGGATCGCGCTCGGGGTCTACTGGTTCGGCAACAACTCGCTCGTGTTCGACCTGGTGCGGCCCGGCGAGCGGGGCCGCTACTACGGGCTCAGCTTCACCCTGCTCAGCGTGATGAACGTGGTCATGCCGCTGCTCGCCGGCAACCTCATCTCCGGCATCGGCGGCGAGCGGGGCTACCTCGCGGTCTTCTCCATCGCCCTGGTCGGCTTCGCCGGCGCCGGGTGGTGGTCGCGGGCCCTCGAGGACCGCGGCGGCATCGGCGGGCTCGCCGTCCGCCACGCGCTCGCCCTGCCGGTGAGCCACCCGGGCTGGGGGCGGATGTGGGTCGCGGTGGTCCTGCGGGGCTTCAAGCAGGCCTCCGGCGGCATCGGGATGATCGTGCTCGTCGCCGTCGCCGCTCATACGGCGGCCGCCCAGGGCGAGTACGCCGCGGTCACCGCCATGGCGGCGGTCCTCACCTCCGGGCTCGCCGGCGGCCTGCGGGGGCGGAGGCGGACCTGGGCGATGTGGGTAGGGGCCGCCGGCTTCGCCGCCAGCACGGTCATGCTCTACGGCCACCTCGACCTCGCAGTGCTCCTCGGCTACGGCGCGGCCACCGGGCTCGTGTACCCCGGCCTCATGGTCCCGATCAACACCATCGTGCTCGAGGCGATGGACCGCGACCCCGAGGCCGCCTCGCGCCGCGGCGGCTACGTGCTGTCCCGGGAGGTCGGGGTCAACCTCGGGCGGCTCGCAGCGCTCGGGGCGATCCTGATCGGCCTCACCCTGGCGCCGGCGGTCCCTGCGATCCTGGCCGTGCTGTCGGCCGCGGCCCTCTCCCAGCTCGTCGTGGCGCACCTCGGGGCCTCGGCCGGCGTGCCGGCCTGAACCGCCCCGGGGGGAGCTGCCGGCGTCCCGGCCCGATCCGGCCCGGGAGCGCCGCCGGCCGGTGGTGCCGGAGCGGCCGAGCCGCCGGCTCGTCGGTGCCCGTCACGGGCGCGCGGGATGGCTCCCGACCCACTTGCCCGACCCAATTGCTTGACCATTGGCCCGCCTTGGCTTACCCTTCCCCCAGGCAGATCGAAGGGCCTTGCAGTTCGCGCCCCGCACCGGTAGGGTGCTTGGTTGCCGTGGTCGCCCGTCTCCCATCCCCTGAGTCACTTCAGGGGCTTTGGCGCGCTCGCACGGCCTCACGACCACCTCTGCCCCAGGAGTAGGCCTTGCCGGCACGTACCCCTTCCCGCGAGCGGTTCTCCTTCGCCAACCTCGACGAGGTCCAGCCGCTCCCGGACCTGATCTCCATCCAGCGCGACTCGTTCAGGTGGTTCCTCGAGCAGGGCCTCGCGGACACCTTCCGCGACATCAGCCCGATCGAGGACTTCTCCGGCTCGCTCAAGCTCATCCTCGACTTCGACCCCGAGGACGTCGACCTGCGCCCCCCGCCGAAGTTCACCGTCGAGGAGTGCAAGGAAAAGGACATGACCTACGCAGCGCCGATCTTCGTGCGCGCGCAGTTCCAGAACGCCAACACCGGCGAGATCAAGGAGCAGACCGTCTTCATGGGGGACTTCCCGATGATGACGGACAAGGGGACCTTCATCATCAACGGGACCGAGCGGGTGGTGGTGTCGCAGCTCGTGCGCTCTCCGGGGGTGATCTTCCAGCCCGGTCGGGACCTGAAGACCGTCGTCACCGGGACGGTCCACCCCTACCGGGGTGAGTGGATCGAGATGGACGTGGAGGCCAAGCCGGGCAAGGACATCACCGCCGGCTCCCGGGTGGCGCGCAAGCGGCGCCTTTCGCTGTTCGTGCTGCTGCGGGCCCTCGGCTTCACCGACGAGGCGTTCCTCGGGCGTTTCGTGCGCCACTTCGACTTCCTGGAGGGCCAGTGGGACAAGGAGCGGGAGCTCGCCCCCACCCAGGAGGAGGCCCTGCTCGAGATCTACAAGCGGGCCCGCCCCGGTGAGCCGCCCTCGACCGAGTCGGCACGGGTGTACTTCGAGAACGCCTTCTTCAACCCCAAGCGCTACGACCTCACCCGGGTCGGCCGCTACAAGCTCGACCGCAAGCTCGGCCCCGAGATCGCCCGGGCGGAGGAGCTGTTCGAGATCGAGCTCGAGCACCCCGAGCCGGGCCAGGGGGTCCTGTCGCGCGCCGAGCTGCTCGCCGCCTGCAGCTACCTGCTCCACCTGGCCCAGGGCGAGCCCGGCTACCGCCTCGACGACCAGGACCACTTCGCCAACCGGAGGATCCGCTCGGTCGGCGAGCTGATCCAGAACCAGGTCCGCGTCGGGCTGTCGCGCATGGAGCGGGTGGTGCGCGAGCGCATGACCACCCAGGACGTCGAGGCGATCACCCCCCAGACCCTCATCAACATCCGCCCGGTGGTCGCGGCGATCAAGGAGTTCTTCGGGACCAGCCAGCTGAGCCAGTTCATGGACCAGACCAACCCGCTGTCGGGCCTCACCCACAAGCGACGTCTCTCGGCCATGGGCCCGGGCGGCCTGTCGCGGGAGCGGGCCGGCTTCGAGGTCCGCGACGTCCACTCCTCCCACTACGGCCGGATGTGCCCGATCGAGACCCCCGAGGGGCCGAACATCGGCCTGATCGGGCACTTGGCGAGCTACGGGAGGATCAACAGCTACGGCTTCATCGAGACCCCCTACCGCAAGGTGGTCGGTGGGAAGGTGACCGACGAGATCCTCTACCTCGCCGCCGACGAGGAGGAGGAGTACGTCATCGCCCAGGCCAACGCCAAGCTGGCCGACGACGGCACCCTGGTCGACGAGCGGGTCCTCGTCCGCCGGGCCCCCCAGGGCCCCGGGGTGCGCGTCGGGGTCGGCGGCACGAGCTACGGCACCACCTCGGAGGTCGACTTCGTGCCCCCCGGTGAGGTCGACCTGATGGACGTCTCGCCCAAGCAGATCGTGTCGATCTCGACCGCCCTCGTGCCCTTCATCGAGCACGACGACGCCAACCGCGCCCTGATGGGCGCCAACATGCAGAAGCAGGCGGTCCCCCTCGTGCGCCCCGAGGCCCCCTTCATCGGCACCGGGGTGGAGGACCGCGCGGCGCGAGACGCCGGCGACGTGCTGCTCGCCGAGGGCCGGGGAATGGTGGTCGAGGTCGGGGGCGAGACCGTCACCGTCGACTACGAGCCCAACCAGAAGGACTGGGCCGGGCTGACCCTCGGGCGCAAGACCTACCGGCTGTCGAAGTTCCGCCGGTCCAACCAGAACACCTGCCTCAACCAGCGGGTCCTCGTGGATGAGGGCGTCACGGTTGCCAAGGGCGACGTCCTCGCCGACGGTCCTTCCACCGAGGAGGGCGAGCTCGGGCTCGGCAAGAACCTGCTCGTCGCCTTCATGCCCTGGGAGGGCTACAACTACGAGGACGCGATCATCCTCTCCGAGCGCCTGGTGCGCGACGACGTGCTCACCTCGATCCACATCGAGGAGCACGAGGTCGACGCCCGGGACACCAAGCTCGGCGCCGAGGAGATCACCCGCGACATCCCCAACCTGTCCGAGGACATCTTGAAGGACCTCGACGAGCGGGGAATCATCCGCATCGGAGCCGAGGTCGGCCCGGGCGACGTGCTCGTCGGCAAGGTGACCCCGAAGGGCGAGACCGAGCTCACCCCCGAGGAGCGGCTGCTGCGGGCCATCTTCGGGGAGAAGGCGAGGGAGGTCCGCGACACCTCGCTCAAGGTCCCCCACGGCGAGTCGGGCAAGGTGATCGACGTCCGGGTCTTCTCCCGGGAGGACGCGCACGAGCTCCCACCGGGGGTCAACCAGCTGGTGCGGGTCTACGTCGCCCAGAGGCGCAAGATCTCCGAGGGCGACAAGCTCGCCGGCCGCCACGGCAACAAGGGCGTCATCTCCAAGATCCTGCCGGTCGAGGACATGCCGTTCCTCGCGGACGGCACGCCGGTCGACATCATCTTGAACCCCCTCGGGGTCCCTTCCCGGATGAACGTCGGCCAGGTGCTGGAGAGCCACCTCGGCTGGGCGGCGCGCTGGGGCTGGGAGGGCAACGAGCTCGCCTCGGTGCCCAAGCGGGGCACCGAGCGCAAGACCCGTCCGCGCGCCGAGCCGGCGGTGCACATCGCCACGCCGGTCTTCGACGGGGCCCACTGGGACGAGCAGGACGGCGCCGGTCGCCATCCGACCATGAAGCGGATCTTCGAGACCCTCACCCCCGAGGCGCCGGGCACCGACTACGGGGTCGGCGGCCGCCTGATCGGGCCCGACGGCAAGGTGACGCTCTACAACGGCCGTACCGGAGCCCCCTACGACAACCCGATCAGCGTCGGCTACATGTACATCTTGAAGCTCGCCCACCTGGTGGACGACAAGATCCACGCCCGCTCCACCGGCCCCTACTCGATGATCACCCAGCAGCCGCTCGGCGGCAAGGCCCAGTTCGGCGGGCAGCGCTTCGGGGAGATGGAGGTCTGGGCGCTCGAGGCCTACGGGGCCGCGTACGCCCTCCAGGAGCTGCTCACCATCAAGTCCGACGACGTCCTCGGTCGGGTGAAGGTCTACGAGGCGATAGTGAAGGGCGAGAACATCCCCGAGCCGGGCATCCCCGAGTCGTTCAAGGTGCTCATCAAGGAGATGCAGAGCCTCTGTCTCAACGTCGAGGTGCTGTCGCGCACCGGCGAGGGGATCGAGATGCGGGAGCTCGACGAGGACGTGTTCCGCACCGCCGAGGAGCTCGGCATCGACATCAGCCGCCCGGAGCGCGGCTCGGACGAGGAAGACGCGCGCCGCGCCAGCGAGAGAGGTTTCTAGCGAGATGCTGGACGTCAACAACTTCGAGCAGCTGAGGATCGGGCTGGCGACGGCCGACTCGATCCGGACCTGGTCCAACGGCGAGGTGAAGAAGCCGGAGACCATCAACTACCGCACCTTGCGACCCGAGAAGGACGGGCTGTTCTGCGAGAAGATCTTCGGCCCGACCAAGGACTGGGAGTGCTACTGCGGCAAGTACAAGCGGGTGCGCTTCCGGGGGATCGTCTGCGAGCGCTGCGGGGTGGAGGTCACCCGCTCCAAGGTCCGTCGGGAGCGGATGGGCCACATCGAGCTGGCTGCCCCGGTGGTCCACATCTGGTACCTGCGCGGCACCCGGAGCTGGCTCGCCTACCTGCTCATGGGCACCGAGGCCCGTGAGGAGCTGAAGGCCAAGCAGCTCGAGAAGGTCATCTACTTCGCCGCCAACCTGGTCACCTTCGTCGACGAGGAGAAGCTGCACGTCGACCTGCCGAGCCTCGAGGCGGAGCTCGCCGAGGAGCTCGCCGAGATCGAGCGGGCCCGGGACCTCGACCTCGACCGGCGCTTCAAGTCCTTGGAGGAGGAGCTGGCGGCGCTGGAGGCCGACGGGGCCAAGGACTCCGAGCTGAAGGCCCGCCAGCGCCAGGTCGACAAGGAGCTGGCCGCGATCCGCGAGCGGGCCGAGGCCGAGCTGGACCTCGTGCGGAGGTCCTTCGACGAGCTGCGCAACCTGCACTCCCGCAAGATCATCGAGGACGAGCAGCTGTGGCGCGAGCTGCGCGACCGCTACGGCGACTACTTCCGGGGAGGGATGGGGGCCGAGGCGATCGCCCAGCTGATCGGCGAGATCGACTTCGACGTCGAGGAGGTCAAGCTGCGCGAGGCGATCGACCCGGTCGACGGGCGCCGGCCGCTGTCGGTGCAGCGCAAGCAGAAGGCGAT
>JAKARG010000543.1 GCA_021819345.1 Actinomycetes bacterium
GATCTATCGCCCCTGCGCCGGCGAGGATCCCGACGACCAGCAGCGCGCTCGCCGCGGCCCCGTAGACGCCGATGGCGAACGATCCCCTCACGAGCCACGAGCGCCACTGGTGCTTGGTGAAGATCAGGTAGAAGCGGGTCGGCTTCTTCAGGTCCCAGATGAGCAGGCCGCCGGTGACCGCGAGGAACGCGAGGGCGAGCGATGGGGCGGCGTAGCGGACGATCGACCCGGAGAAGGGCAGGTAGCCGAGGTAGCCGAGCAGGATCGCCACCCCGAGCGCCCCGGCGGAGATCCCCTTGGTCCAGGTGTAGAGGCTCACCCGCCATCCCCAGGGGGCGGTGTGGGGGACGTCGTAGGACAAGAGCACCTCGGCCGAGGAGTTGTGCTGCTCGGGGTGCCCCGAGGTGACGAGCTGGAGGCTGCCCGCCCCGCCCTGGGTGGCCCAGGCGAAGAGGTTGCCCTCCGGCCGGCGTGCGGCCAGGGGATCGAGGGTCGCCTGGTGGGCTCCTTTGTAGAACAGGCCGGGGCGGGTGTGCTTCTCCGGGCGGCGGACCGCGACCGGCTCGCGCTGGACGACCTTCGCCACCTTGGAGCCCGGGTCGTTCAGGTCGCCGACGAGGATCGCCTCGGTCGGGCAGACCGACACGCACGCCGGCTCGAGGCCGATCTCCAGGCGGTGGGCGCAGAAGTTGCACTTCTCCGCGGAGTGGTCCTCGGGGTTGATGAAGATCGCGTCGTAGGGGCAGGCCGCCATGCAGGCCTTGCAGCCGATGCAGATCGACTTGTCGAAGTCGACGATCCCGTCTGGGCGGCGGTACATCGCCCCGGTCGGGCAGGCGGTGACGCAGGGAGCGTCGGAGCACTGGTTGCAGCGGGTGACCTGGAAGTTGCGCCGGACCTGGGGGAAGGTCCCGACCTCCACCGACTTCACGTAGGTACGGGTGACCCCGAGCGGCACTGCGTTCTCCGACTTGCAGGCCGTGGTGCAGGCGTGGCAGCCGATGCAGCGGCTCTGGTCCAGTACCTTCACCCACCGGGGCTCGATCGCAGTCACAACCTGGCAGGGTAAGGGTGGGATCGCCCGCCGGCTAGTGCCCTCACGCTTGGGGAGTCCAAAGTGTGGCTTTGGGCCTCTGGAAAGAACCTCTGGAGAGAAAGGCGCCGCCTTCCCCGACATCGACCGACGGACGCCGAGGCGGCGGCGCAGGAAGGCCCCAGTGAGGCTAATGAGCCGCCGGCGCCGGGTGGGTCGGGCCGGACGATCTGGCGGCCTTCGCCACGGTGTCGGCTCTGGCCGCGACCCCGATCAGGTGCCGGACGAGCGGGCCGGGTTGGTGGCCGGCGTCCCAGATGGCGCGGATCGAGCGGGAGAGGTCGAGCCCGGCGGTCGGCAGCGCGCTGAGCGACCCGGCGGCGAGGTCGGCGGCCGCGGCGAGACCGCTCAGCACTGCCGGGCCGTCACGGCGCCGGGCGGCGGCGAGCACCGCCGCGGAGGACCCGAGCTCGAGGCGGGTGCGGACCCCGCCGTAGGCTTCGAGCGCGGCTTCGAGCACCTCCCGGGTGCCCGAGCCGCGTTCTCGCACGACCAGCTCCTGGCCGGCGAGGTCCTCGCCCGAGAGCGGGCGGTGCCGGCGTGCCCAGGGATGGCTCGGGTGCACCACCACCACCAGCTCGTCGGTGGCCACCACCTCCGAGCACAGGCCGGGCAGGTCGGACTCGGGACCCTCTACGAAGCCGACGTCGGCGGCACCGCGCTCGACGGCGGTTGCCACGTGGGAGGAGTTGGTGACCTCCAAGGCGAGCGCCAGCTCGGGCTCCACCGCGCGCAGGGCGTCGATCCAGGCCGGCAGCAGGTGCTCGGCGACGGTGAAGCTCGCCGCCACCCGCAGGCGGTTGTCCGACTCCGCCCGGAGCCGGTCGGAGAGCGCCGCGAGCCGGGCGGCCGCGCCGAGCACCCCCCTGGCTGCGGCCAGGATCTCCACCCCGGCGGGGGTCAGGCGGGTGCCGGAGGGGTCCCTGTGCAGCAGGCGCAGCCCGAGGGACCGCTCGAGGCTGGTCATGCGCATGCTCACCGCCGGCTGCGAGAGGCCGTGGCGGGCGGCGGCCTGCCCGAGGCTGCCGGTCTCGGCGACGTCTACCAGCAGCTCCAGCTCGACCAGATCGATCTGGGCCCCGGGGCGCACCGCTCGCAGGCTAGTGCCGGTGCCGTCGCCGCCGGCCGAGGGGCGCTCGCTCTCCGGCTGGGTCGAGGGCGGCGGCGGGGCTCGGCCCGAGCTGGCAGGATCGAGGACGTGGGACCGCTCGTCAAGCTCGTCGTCTTCGTCCCCGAGGGCGCCGCCGTCGCGGAGGTGCTCCGGGCTCTCGGGGAGGCCGGCGCCGGGGCCACCGGGCGGTACTCGTGGTGCAGCTACTCGGTCCGGGGGGTCGGGCGGTTCCTTCCCGGTGCCGGCACCCACCCCCACATCGGTACGCCGGGGGTGATGGAGACGCTCGACGAGCAGCGCATCGAGGTCACCTGCGAGCGTGGCCGGGCTCGGGCGATCGCCGCGGCGGTCCGCTCCGTGCACCCCTACGAGGAAGTGGTGATCGACCTCTACCCCCTGCTCGACGAGGACGAGCTGTAGGTAGCCGGCTCCGGCCCCTCCCGCCGGTTGGCCGGCTG
>JAKARG010000544.1 GCA_021819345.1 Actinomycetes bacterium
GCCCTGCTCGGGCTCCTCGGCGACCCCGACCCGCCTGCTGTGCGCCCGCTCGGGTCGGTCGGCCAGGCCGACCTCGGCCCGATGGCCGACCTCGCCGACGGCCTGCTCGCCCGCAGCGGCATCCACCTCGAGCAGGGCGAAGGGCTCGCCCTGCTCGACAACAACGCCTTCTCCACCGCCTGGTCGGCGCTCGCGCTCGCCGACGCCGAGGTCCTCGTCGCCACCATGGACGTCGCTGCCGCCCTCGACTTCGAGGCCTTCCGCGCCAACCCGAGCGTCTTGCACCCCGCAGCGGTTGCGACGCGTCCGTTCCCGGGGCTCGCCGCCACGGTGGGGCGGCTCCGGGACCTGCTCGGGGGATCTGAGATCTGGGAACCGGGGGGTGCGCGCAACCTGCAGGACCCGCTCACCTTCCGCTGCGTGCCCCAGGTCCACGGCGCAGCGCGAGACGCGCTCGCTTATGCCACCTCGGTGGTGGAGAAGGAGGCCAACTCCGTCCAGGGCAACCCGGTGGTGGCGCTCGACGAGCGCCGGATCGTGTCGGTCGGCAACTTCGACGCCGGGGAGATGTCGGCGGCGATCGACTTCGTCCGCCTGGCCCTTGCCCCGGCGGTGGGTGCCGCCGCCGAGCGGACAGTGAAGTTGCTCGCCGGCCCCTGGTCGGGGCTACCGGGGGGCCTGTCGGCTGTCCCGGGCGGCGCCGACGACGGCCTCGCCGAGCTGGCGGTCGCCGCCCAGGCCCTGGCGGTGGAGGCCCGGAGCCTGGCAGCGCCGGTGTCCCACGAGCTCGTGAGCACCTCCAAGGCCGAGGGGATCGAGGACCGGGCGAGCATGGCCCCGCTCTCCGCCCGGCGGTTGGCCGAGATGCTCGGCCTCGCCGCCCGGGTGGTGGCCGTCGAGCTGGTCGTCGCTGCGCAGGGCGTCGACCTCGCCCGCCCGGCCCGGCTCGGCCGGGGGACAGCGGCAGCCCACGCTGCGCTGCGCCGGCTGGTGCCCATGACCACCTCGGTGGCGTCTTTCCCCTCCGACCTCGAAGCGGTGGTCGCACTGGTCGGATCGGGGGGGCTCGCCGAGCTGTGACCCGCCGTGCTCGTGGTGGAGCAGCTCCGCCACCGCCCCGGGGGCCGTAGCCTCGTCCAGATGACCTCGACCGAGAGGAACTGGGCCGGCAACGTCACCTTCGGCGCTGCGGAGGTGGTCCACCCCGTCTCGCTCGCCGAGCTCCAGGAGCTGATGGCGAGCCGCTCGAAGCTACGGGTGCTCGGCTCCGGCCACTCCTTCAACCCGATCGCAGGCACCACCGGGACCCTCGTCTGCCTCGACCGGCTGGGTACAGCAGTGGAGCTCGACCCGGGCGCTCGGCGAGCCTGGGTGCCCGCTGGTGCCACCTATGCGATGATCTGCCCCGAGCTCGACGCGGCCGGCTGGGCGCTGCGCAACCTCGCGTCGGTACCGCACGTCACGGTCGCCGGAGCGTGCGCGACCGGCACCCACGGCTCGGGCCGCTCCAACCCGGGCCTTGCCGCTGCGGTCGACGCCATCGAGCTGGTCAGGGTGGGCGGGGAGCTGGAGACGCTCAGCAGCTCCGCCACCGACTTCTCCGGCTCGGTCGTCGCCCTCGGTGCGCTCGGGGTGGTCACCCGGATGCGCTTGGAGCTCGAGCCGAGCTACGACGTCGCGCAGGAGGTCTGGCTCGAGGTCCCCCTCGGCGGGGTGCTCGAGCGCCTGGACCAGGTTCTCGGCGCCGGCCACAGCGTCAGCCTCTTCACCACCTGGGCCGAGCCCACCACGCTCGACCAGGTCTGGGTCAAGCGGCGGGTCTCGCCCGGGGACCCCGCCGCGACCGGGACCGGCGAGCCCCTGGACGACCTGCTCGGCGGCCATCGTGCCCCTTCGCCCGCCCACCCGGTGCCGGGCGCCGACCCGGCGCACGCGACGGCGCAGCTCGGGCTGCGCGGGCCGTGGTACGAGCGGCTCCCCCACTTCCGGGCCGACGCGGTGCCGAGCGCCGGCGACGAGCTGCAGAGCGAGTGGCTCGTGTCTGCCGGCATGGGGGCCGCCGCCCTCGATCGTCTGGCAGCGCTCGCCGCCACGCTCGCCCCGGCGGTGCTCGCCTGCGAGGTGCGGGCGGTCGCCGCCGACGAGCAGTGGCTGAGCCCGACCTGGCGGCGCGACGCCGTTGCGCTGCACTTCACCTGGCGACCCGACGAGGACCGTGTCTCGCAGCTCCTGCACGTGGTGGAAGACGCCCTCGCCCCCTTCGACCCGCGCCCGCACTGGGGAAAGCTGTCGGCGATGGAGCCCGCCGCGCTGGCTCGCGCCTACCCGCGCCTGGCCGACTTCCGGGAGCTGGCCGAGCGGGTCGACCCCGAGCGGGTCCTGTCCAACCCCTTCGTCGACTACTGCCTCGGCCGGTAACGCGCCGGCCGGTCGCTATCCTCGGGGTGACGACCGGGAGGGTGGATCATGAATGGTCCAGCTGGCGACGGTACCCCTGAGACGCTCCGGACTGGCCTGCGCTACCGGCTCGGATGCAGTCCGAGCGGCTACGTGATCGAGGACCTCCTCGCCGAGGGCCACCCGGCGGTGGAGCACTATCCGCCGGGCCTGTTCGACCTCGCCGCCTACCGCTACGAGCAGCTCGAGGCG
>JAKARG010000545.1 GCA_021819345.1 Actinomycetes bacterium
TACGGATGCACTCTTGCCTTGGTGCCGTTACCGTCAGCGCGATGCAGGTCGTGGTTTCCAACGAACGGCATGATCTCGAGGCCCAGGCGCGCCAGGCGTTCCGGGCTCGCTGGCCCGAGTTCATCTTCCACGACCCGGTATCCAATGCCCACGTCGAGAGGGTCGGTGAGTACTTCGCGTCGTGGGACCTGTGGCTCGTCGACCAGGACCGTGTCGTGGCGGGCGGGTGGGGAGTCCCGATGCGATGGGACGGGACCGTCGCTGACCTGCCCGACGGCTACGACGGGGCGTTGACCCGGTCGGTGGAGGGTCATGAGTCAGGGGAACAGCCCGACACGCTGTGCATCATGGCAGCGGCGGTGGCTGCCGATGCTGGGCGAAGGGGCCTGGCCGGCCAAGCCCTGACGGCCCTTCGCGAGCGGGCCGCTTCAGCTGGGCTCGGCAAGGTGATCTGCCCCGTTCGACCGACGCTCAAGTCGTCCTATCCGCTGGTGTCGATGGAGCGCTTCGCCGTGTGGCGACGGGCCGACGGTGAGTCTCTCGACCCATGGATCCGTACCCATGAGCGTCTGGGAGCGTCAATCCTGGGCACGGCGTCGCGCTCGATGGCGATCACCGGGACGGTAGCTGAGTGGGAGCAGTGGGCGGCGATGGCCTTCCCCGAAACCGCCAGCTACGTGGTGCCCGACGCGCTCAGCCTCGTCGAAATCGACCGAGAGAGCGATTGGGGCACCTACGTCGAGGAGAACCTCTGGATGCGGCACGTGTGACGGTCCATTGGAGGATCCTCGGCTGCTACGAGTCCGGCATCGAGAACGCGAAGAGTTTCCTGGCGTCGATCCGGCCGGCTACGCCGTCGGACATGCCCTCGAGCCACTCCTCGAAGGAAGCGCCCTGCAACGGCAGGTAGTGATCAAGCATGGCCTGACGAAGCTCGTCGGTCTCCGAGCCGGGGAAGGAGAACAACACCGCCATGCCGTGAGCCGATACGGCCAGGCGCTCGTGGGGCACGTGAGTGGCGCTCACCGCCGGTCTCATCGACAGATGCTGGGCTCGGACGCTGTGACGGCTCGTGGAGAACCAGAACGCGCCGTGCAGGAAATAGCCGTCGACTGGTCCGGCGATCGGTCGCCCATCTGCGGTCACCGTTGCGACGGTGAGCAAGCGCATACCGGTGAGCAGCGCGCACAGCCGTCCAGCGTCGACGCGACGCTCCTCGATGACGATGCTCCGCAGGTGAGCCCCGGCCGCTGTCGCGCTCGCATCGAGGAGCGCCTGGAGTCGATCGAGCTGTTCGGGCGTCTCATGCACGCCTTCCATTCCAGCGCACCCTGAGCGCGTAGGGACGTCCGCAAGCGGATCCCGGTGCGGAACAGCCGGGCCGCCGGCCGTGGAGCGGAGGGTCTATGTGGCGCAGCGGGCGAGGAACACGAACTCCAGCCCGGGACGGTCGGAAGCGTCGCGGACGTCGACGACCTCGTATCCGGCGGCACGCAGGTCGGCCTCGACTTCGTCCCGCTCGCGGAAGCACAGCGTGGAGTCCGAGGTGAACACTGCACCATCGCTCTGGAAGATCCACGTCCAGCGGAAGCTGACCAGCGGCCAATCGATCGCCGTCAGCTCGACCCAGCTGGTCACCGCGCCCACGTCGGGGAT
The DNA here is from genome assembly GCA_021819345.1 of Actinomycetes bacterium. GTDB lineage: Bacteria > Actinomycetota > Acidimicrobiia > Acidimicrobiales > Palsa-688 > JAKAQB01. The sequence goes on from JAKARG010000545.1 coordinate 1,657, forward strand.
CTCCGTGATCCGATAGGTCGCCTCCTTGGTCCAGCGTTCCCAGGCGTGCGCTGCGGGGTCACGGGTCTCGAAGACCAGATGGCCTCCCGGCTGCAAGGCGGCGCGGATGCCTGTCAGCGTCGCGGTCCACTGCTGCGGGTCGGCGATGGACTGGGCCGCGTTGCCGGTGATGGTGGCCAGATCGCGGTCGGTGACCGGCAGGCTGGTGGCGTCACCTTCGACCCAACGGACGCGTTGGGCGCCTGGCTTGCCGCGCGCGACCGCCAGCGAGGCGGCGGCCGGGTCGACGGCGACAACCTCGCAGCCTTGGTCGGCAAGCATCAGCGCGAGAGCGCCGGTGCCGCAGCCAATATCGACGACCCGCCGGGCACCCAGCTCGGCGGCGATGCCGACATAGGCATGGAGGTCGCTGCGGTCGGGGTCGAGGGCGTCGTACACCGCCGCCAGGCGCGGATGCCGGAACTCCTCGTCGCCCACGACAACTCGTCCTACCACATCCAGAAAGCGTGCCCTTCGTCGGATCGTGGTGCCCCTTATGCGCGTGCCGCGCAGCGTTCGGTTGCCGAACCCTCAACCGGAGCACTCGCCGACCGGGCCGGATTGAGCACCTGTGCGTACCGTCCAGGGATCCGCTAATGCGACAGGAGCGGCGCGCTCTTGGTTGCTCGGACTCCGAGGAAGATCGGGACCTGGGCGTAGACGGGCTGCTGGACTTCGAGCAGGGGGGTGGCCTCGGGCTCGGCTATCTCCTCGATGACGAACCCGGCGTGGATGAGCGCATTGAGGTAGGTGGCGATGCTGCGGTGGTAGTTGCCTGCTCGGCCTCGGATGCCCTGGGGGTTGGATGACCGCCACAGGCCTTCGTCGAAGTAGGTGCTCACGGCCCGGGAGGCTCGCCCGTCGAGGTGGATGGTGGCGGCGTGGGGGGCGAGGAAGCAGGGGTGGCCGATGATTGCGGTGAACCAGCCGCCGGGGCGCAGCACCCGGCGG
>JAKARG010000546.1 GCA_021819345.1 Actinomycetes bacterium
GAGATCGCCGCTCGCCCAGTGGAGCTTCTTGCTGCAGGAGCAGAGGTGGAGGAGTACGCCCGCCAGGGCTACACGGTGCTCAGCTTCTGATCCTCTGACCGGCTCGTTTCACTTCCCAGGCGGTGGTGCAACGACTCATAGGCTGCCGCCTTCGACGGGCTGCCCGCTGCTCTTCCAGGCCACGAAGCCGCCGGCTACCTCCCTCGCGCCCCGAGATGCCGGCAGTTGGCTGCGCACCGCGTGCTGGCAGAGATAGATGGCTTCGCGGTTTGGCACCAACGCGTGCCAGAGGAGCGAGACTCAGACCTCCGGTAGTTGGCCGTCGTCAACTGTTCAATTCGGACGGCGCCAGCCGGTAGGTGAGTGGCCGCCGGTCGCCGGTCATGTGGACGACAGGGCCTGCGTTGAGCTCGTCGATCAAGAGTCCGAGTGCCCGGGCCACCCTGGGAGCGTCGGGGCGGTCCAGGGTGACCTCGACCCGGGCTCGCCGATGCGTGATCGTGCCAGAGAGGTGCAAGAGGTTGCGGGTGATCGCCCGGTACTCGTCGGGGTCGTCGAGGTAGGCGTTGAGCCGGCGAGCGAGGTCGAGCTCGGCGTTGTAGGAGAGCAGCCGGCAGACCATCTGGAGCGCCCGGACGGCCAGGCGAGGCTTCGCCCGCTTCTTGCCCGGGTGGACCTCGTTCGCCGGGAGCCTGGCGGGGACGCCCTTCACGGCGGCCTTGGCGGCTTCGATCGCGTCCTTGGCAACCGTCACGTCGTCGCGACGCTCGGTGACAGCGGCGATGCGCGCTGTCACGCTCTGGTGGTCCTCCTCCATCGCCTGGCCGAGCGCACGCTCGGCGTCTGAAAGGGCGGTCGTTGCGGCACGCAGCGTCGCTCGGGCAGCGCTGCGCTCGGGGTTCTTGACCAGCTGGGTGTCGTCCTCTTCGTCCATCTCGTAGGTAGACAGCCAGTGGACGCCATAGTGGTCCTCTGCGTACTTGTTGAAGTTCTCGATCGACCAGCGACCCTTGAGCTTGAAGACGAGCGGTGCTGGTCGGAACGCGAAGTTCGAGGTGAGCACCTGGAAGACGATCTTGCCGCCTTCTGTCGCCGAGAGCTGGCGGACCGGTCCGCCCTCGTAACCGGTGAGCTCGATCGTCTCGTCGCAGACCAACAGGTAGCGCCGGCGCCCGTCTCGTGTGACCCAGGTGCGCCGGGCAGGGACGCTCGGGGCCACGAGCGGCGCCCTGCGCCAGGTCACCCAGTCCATGCCGGCCTGATAGAGGGCGGAGAAGACCTTGGGGTAGGAACCGCCCCGGTCGAAGCCGACCATGGCCGGACCATCCCCCACCACCTCCTTCAGCTGGCCGAGGATCTCAGGGAGGGAGACCGACAGCCCCCGGGGCTCCCCCGAAGAAAAGCAGATCGCCCGCCAGTCCTCGTCGACCACGAAGGTTGTCTCGCGCCCTGGTTCTGCCAGGTGCCGGCGGATGTTGTAGCCCTTTGCGACCGGGCGCGCGCCCCAGTAGGTGACGAAGTGGTCGTCGACGTAGAAGAGCTCTGGCGGGCGCTCGTCATTGGCGAGCATCCCCTTGGCGAAGGAGCGCTGGAGCGCAAGAGGGTCGGTCGCCTCGGCCAACGAGCCGAGCGCGGGGCGCAGCGTGCGCAGGTGGGGGAAGGAGCTGAGACCGACGAGTGCGCCGGCATCTTGCCTGCGCAGGTGCTTCGCTCCCTCGAGCGAGGAGATGCCGAGCGAGAACCCGAACGTCGCCGACAGCACCAGCGAGGTGGCGTCGTAGCGCCGGGCGACGCCACGGGGGATGGACGAGCAGATGTCGTCTGCGCCGAGGGCGGAGAGGAACGGGTGGAGCAACATCGCGCCGGCGTAGCGGCTCGTGCGCTCGCCCTCTTCGATCGAAGAGCTCGGTGCTTGTGCCCGCTCGTCGGGGGCTGGCCGGCCTTCGGGCTCCCGAGTCGGCTCGGGGTCCTCTCTGGCGGGCGCTACGTCGGGCTCACCGGCGGTGTCGGCCACCGTGCCCTGTGCAGGCGTCTGCTCGTCGAAAAGAAGCGATGACTCGTGGTCGGGGGTCTGCTCACTGTGGTGACGCTCGAGCAGGCGACCGATCGTGCCGGGATGCACGCCGCTGCGCCGGGCGATCTCCTTGTTGGAGACGCCCTCCTTCGCCCACGAACGCACCCGGGCGAGCCGAGCACCGGTCAGCTTTCTCGGCCGGCCCCGCTCGCACACGATGCCGACCGAGCCCTGCCTCTTCGCCCGCTGGCGCAGCTCCGAGACGTACTCGTGACTGAGCCCGAAGCAGGCTGCGACGTCCTTTCCCGAGTGGCCTATCTCTCGGAGCGAGACGATGATGAGGTTGCGCATCCCGATGTCGTCGTCCTCGTAGCGACCGACCACGTGGCGACCCCGCAAGATGACCGTCTCGCCGTCGGACGACACCCGCACCAAGCGCTCTGGCACTGGCATCCCCGGGAGCTCCTCGCCGACTGCGGCCACCGGGACATCCTAGCGCAGCCAACTCAGAATCCGGTGGATTTCGCAACCCCCGGCCCCGCACAGCGTCCCTGGTAGGAGGCCATTTCCGAGATCAACTACCGGAGGTCTGAGTCTCCCAGACGATCGCGTAGTCGATGCGGTGGTAGAT
>JAKARG010000547.1 GCA_021819345.1 Actinomycetes bacterium
GATCGCGGTGTCCGACGGGATCGCGATGGGCCATGTCGGGATGCGGGCGTCACTGCCCAGCAGGGACCTGATCGCCGACTCCGTGGAGTGCATGGCGCAGGCGGAACGCTTCGACGCGCTCGTCACCTTGGCTGGTTGCGACAAGAGCCTCCCCGCGATGCTGATGGCCGCGGCTCGACTGGATATTCCTTCGGTGTTCGTCTACGGGGGCAGCAGTCTGCCCGGCTCCTACCGCGGCCGCCCGATCACCGTCCAGGATGTCTTCGAAGGGGTCGGGGCACTGAGCGCGAGACGCATGTCGGCCGATGAGCTCGAGGAGATGGAACGCGTGGCCTGCCCGGGCGAGGGGTCGTGCGCAGGCATGTACACCGCGAACACGGTCGCAGCCGAGGCCGAGGCGCTCGGCATGGCGTTGCCAGGGTCGGCGACGCCGGCAGCGAGCGATCCTCGCCGTGCGGATATCGCATACCGAAGCGGCGCAGCCGCTGTTCATCTCCTTCACGCGGGCATACGTCCCCGCCAGATCCTCACTCGAGCCGCGTTCGAGAACGCGATCACGGCCGTGATGGCCCTCGGCGGGTCCACCAATGCCGTGCTCCACCTCCTGGCCATCGCCCACGAGGCCAGGGTGGAGCTCTCACTCGATGACTTCGACCGGATCGGGCGGCGAGTTCCCCACCTTGCGAACCTCCGTCCTGGCGGCCAGTACGTGATGGCGGACCTCGACCGCGTGGGCGGCGTGGCGGTGGTGCTCGATGTGCTCCTCGATGCTGGGTTGCTCCACGGGGACTGCCTGACCGTGACCGGTATGACCCTCGCCGACAACCTCGCTGCTCTCGCCCCCCCTCGCCCAGACGGCCGGGTCGTCCATCCGATCGACCTTCCCTTGCACGAAGAAGGCGGACTGGCGATCCTACGCGGCTCGCTCGCTCCGGATGGCGCTGTGGTGAAGGTGGCCGGGATGAAGGTCAGCCGGTTCGCGGGCCTGGCTCGCGTCTTCGACGATGAGGAGCCGGCGATGGCCTATGTTCGCTCCGGCGCGCTGCGCCCAGGTGATGCCCTCATCATCCGCCACGAGGGGCCTCGCGGCGGTCCCGGAATGCCCGAGATGCTGTCCGTGACGGCTGCCGTCAACGGGAGCGGGCACGGTCAGGATGTCGCGCTGATCACCGACGGTCGCTTCTCCGGGGCCACCACCGGCCTCTCCATCGGCCACGTCTCCCCCGAAGCCGCCGTCGGAGGGCCCATCGGGCTCGTTGCCGACGGCGACCAGATCCTCGTCGACATCGAGCAACGCCGTCTTGACCTCCAAGTCGACTCAGCCGAGCTCGCCCGTCGACGCGAGCTGTGGAGCGCACCTGCTCTGCCGGCGGGAAACGGCTTCTTGGCCAAGTACGCACGCCTGGTCGGCAGCGCTGCCGATGGCGCCCTGGTTGGTACCTGACCAGACCACCCGCGGCCGAGCCCACCACAGCCGACAGGACCTCGTGCGTGCCTCCCCAGCTCATTGTCCGGACCAGCTGCGGAGTCCGGATGCGACCTCCCGGCGGTCACGGCTCCGCGGTGCGTCCGATCCGCGCGAGGATCCGTTCCGCCGCGCACGCCGCGCCAAAACCATTGTCGATGCCCATCACCGTGATCCCCTGAGCACACGAGGCCAGCATCCCGAGCAGCGCCGTGTGCCCACCCAGGCTCGAGCCGTAGCCGACGCTCGTGGGCACGGCGATGATCGGCGCGGCGGTCAATCCCCCAACAGCGCTGGGAAGCGTCCCCTCCATTCCGGCGACGACCACGATCACATCGACGTCCTGGAGCATGTCCGCAACCTCCAGGAGGCGATGCAGCCCTGCCACGCCGACGTCGACGACGAGCTCTGGGCGGTAGCCGTAGGCGACGAGGGTCGCTTCGCACTCCTCAGCCACGGCGAGGTCGCCCGTCCCTGCGCTGACAACGACGATTCGACCAGAGCGCTGCGGCTGCGCGTTCCAGACCACCATCGAGTTCACAACGTGGCCTCCGGGATTGCGTGCCAATGCCGCGGCAATCTGGTGCTCGTCGGCGCGCGTGAGCAGAATGGGCGCGGAGATCGGCGAGGAGAGGAAGCCGGCAACAACCGCCGCGCACTGCTCCGGCGTCTTGCCCGGCCCGTAGACCGCTTCCGCGAGCCCGGTGCGGACCCAACGGTGGTGATCGATTCGGGCAAACCCGAGATGACTGAATGGCAGGCGCCGCAATGCGTTGTCAGCCTCGCCAGGGGTCACCTCGCCGGCGGCTACCTTGTGCAGGAGCCCGAGCAGGTTCGGCCACGGCTCTGAGCCTGCGCCCGCTGTGACGACCAAGCCGGTACCACCACCCTCGGAGCCGCTCACCGCAGCTCCTCGTGCAGGAGAGCGAGCAAGGCGACGAGGTCCTCAGGCGAGGTCACCGGGTCGATCTGATCGACGTCGTCCAACCAGGCAAGGCTGCGACGATACGGGAAGCTGCCAGGGTCGAAACGATGCAGCCCGGCATTTCCCTCACTGCCCCTTCTCGCCGAGCGTCGGCAGCTCGCGCCTGGCAACGGGCTCGGCAACGGGCTCCGCTCAGCTACGATTATCACATCGTGATTTATAGAACGTCGCTTGGTTGCTCGGCAAGTGACCTCT
>JAKARG010000030.1 GCA_021819345.1 Actinomycetes bacterium
CGATCTCCCATGTCGGTCTCGTACCGGGAGCAGTCCGCGGGGCAGTGCCAGGGCGCCTCGGGCGCCAGGCCCAGCTCGCAGAAGCGGGCGGCCTCCCCGTCGCTGTAGGTGCGGCTCTGGAAGTGGCGGCAGTCCTCCCTCATGGGCACCTCGTCATCTTGGCATTCCGCCCGGCCCTCGGCGGCGCGCGTGGCGAAGGGGTGTGGGCCGGGAAGTAGCATCGAGGAGATGGAGGACGGGGCTCCGCTCGCCAGCCAGCTTCGCCTGGTCGTTCTCCGTCTCTCCCGCCGGCTCCGACAGCAGGCGGTGGGGGACATCACCCCCTCCCAGCTCTCGGCGTTGGCGTCGATCGCCAAGCACGGCGAGCTGTCCCTCGGTGCGCTGGCGTCGATCGAGCGGATCGCACCACCTTCGATGACCCGCATCGCCGCCCGCCTGGAGGAGCAGGGTCTGGTCCTGCGCCGTAGTGACGACGCCGATCGTCGGGTCGCACGGGTGGAGATCAGCGAGGCCGGTCGGGCGATGCTCGAGGAGATCCGCAACCGGCGGGATGCCTACCTGGCAGTGCGCATCCAGGACCTCTCTGCCGGGGAGCAGGAGCTGCTCTCCAGGGCGGTCCCGCTGCTCGAGCGCCTCGCCGTCGAGAACGAGGTCGTGCCGGCGGAGCATTGAGACCCGAGCTGGTGGGCGGGGCCGCTGGCCGCTGGTCACGCCGGCGGGGTCCTGAAGGTCGCGCCGGTAGGCGCGGCCAATCCGCGCCGGGCACGCCGGCCGGGTGCTGAAGGTCGCGCCGGTGGGCGCCGGCCGGTTGGCGCCGGCGACGTCGGCGGGTTGGTCGTCGGTCTCGCCACTGCAGACGCCAGTCGCCGGTCCAGCCGAGGGCCAGCCGTCTGTCGCCGGTCCAGCCGTCCGGGCCGCCGGTCCGGCCCGTCCCCCGAGGGCCAGCGGCCGGCTCCGGCCCGGACTCCCCCTCTGGCAACTCCATCGTAGGTGCCCGAAGTCACTCCTACAAGGAATTCGGCCCCTATCGTGCGGGCATGGCGACTGCCCTGTCTGCGTACTCGATCCGCCTCCGCGCGGTGATCCAGAACCGGCCGGGCACTCTCGGCGGTCTGGCCACCGCCATCGGCACAGCCGGGGGAAGCCTGATGGGTATCGAGATGGTCGCCACCGACGGTGCCACCGTGACCCGTGACCTGGTCGTCTACTGCCCCTCGGAGGCGCACGCGGCCGACGTCGAGGCCGTGGCCAGGAGGGTCGAGGGCATCGAGGTGGTCGAGGTCGAGGACCGCACCTTCGCCCTTCACCGCTGCGGCAAGGTGTCGATCGAGCCGAAGACGGTCCTGGCGGATCGCGACGACCTGGCGATGGCGTACACCCCGGGGGTGGCCCGGGTCTGCAATGCGATCGTCGCCGACCCGCACCTGGTGCACCGCTACACGATGAAGGCCAACACCGTCGCGATAGTCACCGACGGCACCGCCGTGCTCGGCCTCGGTGACATCGGGCCCGAGGCCGCACTGCCGGTGATGGAAGGCAAGGCGGTGCTGTTCAAGGAGTTCGGTGGGGTCGACGCCGTGCCGGTCTGCCTCCGCGTTGACGGCAGCGACGATCTGGTCGAGACGGTCAAGCGTCTCGAGCCCATGTTCGGCGGGATCAACTTGGAGGACATCGCCGCGCCTCGCTGCTTCGAGGTCGAGGCCCGCCTCGACGAGGCATTGGACATACCGGTGTTCCACGACGACCAGCACGGCACGGCGGTGGTGGTCCTCGCTGCGCTTCGAAATGCCCTCCGGGTGGTCGGCAAGCGGCTGGAGGACGTCGAGATCGTGCTCTGCGGAGCCGGGTCGGCCGGTGTCGCCATCGTGAGGATGCTGCTGTCGGCCGGCGCCGGCGACATCGTCGCGGTGGACCGCAAGGGGGCGATCCACCGCGGCCTCGACGGGCTCGACGCGTCCCAGCGCTGGCTGGCGGAGCACTCCAACCGCTCGGGGCGGCAGGGCAGCCTGCAGCAGGTCCTCGTGGGCGCCGACGTGTTCATCGGGGTGAGCGCGCCGGGCCTGCTCCACCGTGAGGACCTGGAGACCATGGCCGACGCGCCGATCGTGTTCGCCCTGGCCAACCCGGTCCCCGAGGTCCTACCCGAGGAGGCCGAGGGGGTGGTCGCAGTGATGGCCACCGGTCGCAGCGACTACCCCAACCAGATCAACAACGTGTTGTGCTTCCCGGGGATCTTCCGAGGAGCACTCGACGTAGGAGCGACCCGGATCACCGAGAACATGAAGCTCGCCGCCGCCGCGGCGATCGCCGCGGCGGTGCCGCCCGGCGAGGTGTCGGCGACCCTCGTCGTACCGAGCGTGTTCCATCCCGAGGTCGCTTCCTCGGTTGCGTCGCGCGTCGGGGAGGCGGCCATCGCCGACGGGGTGATCCGCCTGGTGCCCGGGTGAGCTCCGACTGGGACCCGGCCCGCTACCTGAGCTTCGCCGAGGAGCGGAGCAGGCCGTTGTCCGAGCTGCTCGCCCGGGTCGTCACCACGCAGGCCCGGCTGGTCGTCGACCTCGGGTGCGGCCCCGGGACCTCGACGATGCCGCTCCTGGAGCGCTGGCCGGCCGCCCGGGTGGTCGGGGTCGACTCGTCGCCGGCGATGATCGCCCGGGCGACGGGAGCAGCGCGTGGTCCACGTGTTTCCTTCGTGAAGGCCGACATCGGCGACTGGGAGCCGGAGGAGGCACCCGACGTCGTCGTGGCCAACGCCGTGCTCCAGTGGGTCCCCGAGCACGTGTCGGTGATCGAGCGCTTCGCCTCCGTCCTCGCTCCGGGGGGCAGTCTCGCCATCCAGGTGCCCGGCAACTTCGGGGAGCCGTCGCATGCCTTGATGCGGGAGCTGGCGGCGAGCGGGCGCTGGCCGGTGCCCCCCGGGTTGCTGCGGGAGTCCCCGGTCCTCGATCCCGGCGGCTACCTCTCGGTCCTCGCCGGGCTCGGCCTCGACGCCGACGTGTGGTCGACCACCTACCTCCACGTGCTCGACGGTCCCGACCCGGTGCTCGAGTGGGTCCGGGGCACCGCTCTTCGCCCGGTGCTCGCCGCCCTCGGGGATGAGGCGCCGAGCTTCGAGGCGGCCTACGCCGCAGCGCTCCGGGAGGCCTATCCGCCCGACGCCGCAGGCCGGACGGTGCTGGCCTTCCGCAGGATCTTCGCAGTCGGTCGCCGGCCGGGATAGGGGCCCGCCCCCTTCGTCCCCGTCGCCGGCCCCCTTCGCCCCGACCGCCTGCCGTCTTGGCCCCCGCCGGCCCCCTTCGCCGGCCCCCGCTGCCCCGACACCGGCCCCTTCGCCCCCGCCGCCGGCCCCCGCTGCCCCGACACCGGCCCCTTTGCCCTTCACGCCCATCCGGGGGATGCCCCCTGGCCGGGCGAACAGGTGTTCGATATGCTCACGAGGTGGGTGGAGATCCCGCTGTCGCTGGGGACCGGGTAACCCCGAGCTCGTTCGCGCTGCCCGAGGAGGCCGGCCATCGCGGCGGAACCGGCGGCGGTCCGGACCGGGCCACCCCGGGGCTGCGTTCACTGTCGGAGCTCTCCGCCCGGGCGCGACCCTCCTCACTTGCGTTCGATCGCCTCCTGCCAGTCGATCCCGCCCTCGCCCCTCTGTTCGAGGGTGCCGGACTGCGCCGGGGGAGCACGCTGGTGCTCGGAGGGGCCGCTCGCACCTCACTGGCCCTCGCCCTGGCCGCTCGCGCCTCCCGAGATGGCTTTTGGGTCATGGCGGTCGGTGCTCCTTGGCTCGGTGCCCGGGCCGCTGCCCAGTTGGGCGTGGACCCAGAGCGCCTGGTGCTCGTTCCCGATCCCGGAGACCAGTGGCCGGTGGTGGTTGCCGCTGTCCTCGAAGTCGCCGATTTGGTCGTCCTCGGCCTTCCCGGGACCGGAGCACGGCCCGCCGACTCCCGCCGGCTCGTTGCCCGTGCCAGGGAGCGAGGGTCGGTGCTGGTACTGCTGCCGGCAGCGGGTGCGGGCGCGTTCGGGCTCGCAGCGGGGGCCCGAGCTGGTCTCGAGGCGGGCCCCTTCGGTCCCGGGGACCTCCGTTCGACAGCTGGGGCTCGGGAGGAAGGACGGTTCTGGCCGGAGCCGCCCGATCTGCGCCTCGAAGTGGGGTCCGTTGCCTGGGAAGGCCTGGGGAAGGGCCACGGCCACCTGCGTTCCCGAGTGGTCACGGTGGTCTCGACCGGCAGGCGGGGGGCGGCCCGCCCCCGGTTGGTGAAGCTCTGGTTGCCCGGTCCCGACGGGCGCCCCTCCGTCTGGGAGCCCCCCGTGGGAACAGAGGCCCGAGGCGGTCCTGGGCCGGCTGTGGCTGGGCCGGCGGTCGCCGGGCTGGGAGTGGCTGGGCCGGCGGTGGCTGGGCCGGGAGTGGCTGGGCCGGCGGTGGCTGGGCCGGCGGTGGCCGTCGGGACGTGACCGCCGTGGTGCGGACCCTGGTGCTGTGGTGCCCCGACTGGCCGACGGTGGCCGCCGGCTGCCTTCCGGAGGTACCGGCCGCAGTGGTCGCGGCCAACCGGGTGGTCGCGGCCACCGCAGCCGCCCGGGCAGACGGCGTCAGACCGGGTCAGCGCCGGCGGGAGGCGCAGGGCCACTGTCCTGCGATGACAGTGCTGGCAGCCGATCCGGCGCGCGACGCCCGGCGCTTCGAGCCGGTGGTCGCTGCTCTGGAGGACTTCACCCCCCGTATCGAGATCATCCGGCCCGGCCTCGCCGGCTTCGCCACCCGGGGACCGTCCCGGTACTTCGGCGGTGACGAGGAACTGGCCCGCCGGGTGCTCGCTGCGGTGGACGCCGTCTTGGGGGTGGCCGGCCCTGGGACCGGTGCCGGTGCCGGCGACGACGACGGTGACGGTGACGGGGCCGTCACCGGTTGGGTCGGCTGCCGGGTCGGAGTGGCCGACGGACGTTTCGCTGCCGGGCTGGCCGCCCGGATCGCCCCCCGGTCCCTGCCGGGGAGCTCCAGATCCCGGGTGTGTGGTTCATCGCCGGCGAGCGGTGGGTCCCGCTGGACCGTGGTGGCACCAGGACGGAGCCGGGAGCACCTCGCTCCACTTCCGGTCACCACCCTGGTGACCGCTTCGGTCGACCGGGACTTCACCGAACTGCTCCTACGTCTCGGGCTGGCCACCCTCGGAGACCTTGCTGCGCTTCCTGCGTCCTCGGTGCTCGGACGCTTCGGCGCCGCCGGCGAGGTCGCCCACCGCTTGTCGTGCGGGTTGGACGACCGTCCGCTGCTTCCCCGTGCCCGAGCGTCCGACCTGGCCGTGAGCGTCGAGCTCGATCCCCCCGCCGAACGGGTCGACGTAGCTGCGTTCGCCGCCCGGTCGCTCGCCGTCGAGCTGCACGGGAGGCTCGACTCCCGAGGCCTTAGCTGTGCCCGGGTAGCGGTCGAGGCAGAGACCGGGCACGGCGAGCGCCTGTTGCGGCTGTGGCGTCACGAGGGAGCACTCGGTCCGGAGACCATCGCCGAGCGGGTCCGTTGGCAGCTCGATGCATGGCTCGGTCGGGGCGGGATCACTGGAGGCTTGACCCTCATCCGGCTCGTCCCTGACGAGGTGGGGCCTGCGGGAGGACGTCAGCTCGACTTCTGGGGGGGAGCCGAGGACTGCCGGGGGGCCTCCCGGGTCCTTGCCCGGCTCCAAGGCCTGCTCGGTTCCCGTGGCGTGGTGGTACCGGTGCTGGAGGGCGGTCGTTCACCGCGCGACGAGGTGCGAATGGTGCCCTGGGGCGAGCCCAGGGGGGTCGGCCGCCCCGGAGGGAGCCCGGAGCCCCTCGGTGTCGCGGTGGGTGAGCTGGTGGGTCCTCCCCCTACCCCAGGAGAGTTCGTGGAGGTGGCCGAGCAGGTTCCAACCGGAGGTGGGGTCGGGTCGGACCGCTCGACCGGGTTGGCCGGCAGCGTCGAACGGCACCCGGCGTCGGTGGCACGTCGCGCCATGCGATCGCTGGCCGCTGAGGAGCCGCCCTGGCCTGGGCGGCTCCCTGGCCCGGCGCCTGCCGGCGTTCTCGGCGAGCCCTGCCCGGTCTCACTGCGCGACGCAGATGGCTCCGAGCCGGCTGTGTCCGGACGGGGTGCGCTCAGCTCGCCCCCGGTCGAGCTGGCGATCGGGGGGCGTGGGTGGGAGGAGGTGGAGGCGTGGTCCGGGCCGTGGCCGCTGGAGGAGCGCTGGTGGGAAGGCGGTCGACGTCGGGCCCGACTGCAGGTGGTGGCCGGCGGGGTGGCCTACCTCCTGGTCCGGGAAGGGGGGCGTTGGTGGGCAGAGGCGATCTACGACTGATGTGGACCTATGGCCCCGAGCACCCGAGATGTATGCCACGGCGTCGAGCTGCCCTGGCGAACCAGGCGCGCAGTGGGCTGGCGACGGGTGGCCGGCGGGCTGGTGAAATGGGCGGTCGGCGGGCTGGTGGCGGGTGGCCGGCGGGCCGGTGGGCTGGTGGCGGGCCGGTGGCGGGCCGGTCGCCGGTCTGGTGGCGGGTGCACTATGTATTCGGGGCTCGCCAATATGATCTTGGCGCTGGGTCGGGTCCAAATCCCCGCGCTGGCTCACCGAGCTTGCGCTTCTCCACCGAGATCACCGAGATTCCCCGAACCCCATGGACACAGAAGTGCTCGCTGCGGTTGCATGACTACGTCAGGTACTCGAGCCCACAGCGGCGACGCCGGGCCCGGGCCCGGTGGCAGGGTCGGTGCAGAACCTGGTCGCAGGTCCGTAGCAGGTCCGTTGCGGGGCCGGCCCGTACAGGAGCTCCCGGTGCTCAGTGGGTCGTGACGGGTCGTGACGGCCGGCGTCGAGTCCCCGGGGGACAACACGGGGAACACATGGACCGGTCGGCCTGTTCGGGACAGTGCCCGACCCGAGCGCCCCGCGGGGCGAGAAGGAGGAGATGTTCGTGAGCACTGCGGCTGCGGAGGTCGACCTCGAGTACTACTTCGACCCGATCTGCCCGTTCGCCTGGATGACCAGCAAGTGGGTGCGCCGGGTGGCTGAGCAGCGCAGCTACCGCGTTCGGTGGAGCTTCATCTCCCTGAGGCTCGTGAACGCCGGCGTGGACTACGCCACTCGGTTCCCTCCCGACTACGAGCGCGTTCACACCGCCGGCCTCGAGCTGCTCCGGGTTGCCGCAGCGGTCCGCCGGGACCTCGGGGCAGAGGCCGTAGGCCCGCTCTACCGGGCCTACGGGTCCGAGCTCTTCGACTCACCCCCCGGGCGTCAAGCCGACCTGCGGCGCGACACGGGCGCCTTCGTCTCACCGATCCTCGAACAGCTCGGCTTCCCTGTCGCCCTCGCCGGAGCCGTCGCGGACGAGTCGTTCGACGTCGAGCTGCAGGCGGAGACCGACCAGGCGCTCGCTCTCACCGGTAGGGATGTCGGGACTCCGATCCTGCACTTCGACCCGCCGGAGGGAACCGCCCTCTTCGGTCCTGTGATCAGCAGGCTCCCCGGGCCTGCGGAGTCACTGGAGCTCTGGGACCACGTCGTCGCACTGGCACGCTTCGGGGGTTTTGCCGAGCTGAAGCGCAGTCTGCGTGAGACCCCGCAGCTTCGCGCCTTCGGGGTGGCCGAGGACCAGCTCGAAGCCCGGGACCAAGAGATCGCCTGAACAGGCATCGCCGGGAGCCAGGAGCCGGGAGCCGGGAGCCGGGATTCCCGAGGAAGGAGACGATCCCGCGTGCGTCGCTCGGGCCGGCCCGGCCCGACGCGGAGCCCCCGGCCCGGGCTCCCTTCCGTGGAGGTCCCTCCGCCAGGTGGGGTGGTCCACCCCCTCGGACGGCAGGCTCAGCCGGTAGTCGAGGGACGGACTAGCGACTCGATCCTCGCTCCTGCGGCGAGGAGGAGCTCCTCCCCGCCGGCCGGGCCGATCAGCTGGAGACTTGCGGGCACCGGCCCCTCGGAGGGGACCGGGAGGGCCAGTGCTGGCAGGCCCGCGAGGTTGACCGCTGCGTTGATCCCGCGGATGGCAGAGATGTCGGGAGCTGCCTCGAGCAGGGGTGGGAACCCGAGCAGGGTGGGTGCGGCGAGCAGGTCGAGGGGGCCGGCCCCCTCTGCCCCCTCCGCCCCCTCCGCTCCCTCTGGACCCTCCGCCTCGTCGGGACCGGTGATCAGGCCGCGAGGAACGATCCCGATTGGGCGGCCGAGGAAGCCCCCCAGTTCCCTGACCCAGGAGGCCTGGGCCGACCTGGCGGCACCCAGCGCTTCGGGGGTGATACTCGATGCCGCCTGCAGGCGGGAGAGGACATCGGTTCCGAGGTCCCCCGGCGCAGAGCGGACCAGGTGCCCGTTGGCCGCCCAGGCCTCCGCGTCGAGGATGGTCATGGAGGCGGCGAGCGCCCGGGTGAGCCCGGGCAGCTCGACGGGCACCACCTCCCAGCCGGCCGAGGCGAGAGCGGCGTCGACGGCAGCTTCGACCGCCACCCGCTCCGCCTCGAGACGGGATCCCGGCGGGCCGGGCGGGACCAGCAGGCCGGCAGGGAGCCGGATCCGCCCGACACGCAAGGTGGTGCTCGGTCCGGTCGGGGTGAACCCGGCTTCGAGCAAGCCCATGCCTGCGACCAGGCCGGCTACGTCCCTGGCGATCGGCCCGACGGTGTCCAGGCTCGGGGCCAGGGGACGCACCCCTTCGGTGGGGACCCGGCCGTAGGTGGTCTTGAGACCGACCACACCGCAGCAGGCGGCAGGGATCCTGATCGAACCTCCCGTGTCGGTCCCGATCGCGACATCGGCCTCGCCCCTGGCGACTGCTGCGGCCGCGCCGCTCGACGAGCCACCCGGCACCCGGCCCGGATCGAGTGGGTTGACCGGCGTGCCGAAGGCGGGGTTGATCCCGCTGATCCCGTAGGCGAGCTCGTGGAGGTTGGTCCGACCGGCGTAGCACGCGCGTTGGGAGGCCACTGCGGCTCGGAGCCCTCCGAGGCACTCGGCGTCGCGGACCGCCGGTCGTGCCCGTCGCTCGACCGCCCGGCTCCCAGCCGTGGTCGGCTCGCCGACCACGTCGATCAGGTCCTTGACAGCGACTCGCAGGCCGGCGTCCGGTGGGGTCGGATGGCGCAGGGTCCAGGTGGTCACGGCCGCGAGGTTGTCACGTCGCGGTTCCCGTGAGGCCGAAGATCACCGGGTGGACCCGGATGCCACCGCAGTCGCCGGGGTCGCCGGGAGCGGCGGCGAGCCGGGTTGGCGTGGAGGTGTTGGGCGGGGTGACGAGCAGCGCCGAGAGCTTCGGGCAGCTCGGCGAGCCGACCGTGCCGTCGAGCCCCGATACGAGCGCCGAGGCGGTCTCGCCCGGTGCCAGGGGAACTACGGGTGGCTCGTGGTCGTCGGGGGCCAGGCCTCCCATGAAGCCTCTTGGGGTGCGCTTCGCCTGCAGGACCTGGACGCCGGCGGGCGAGAGCCCGGCGACGCCGGGGTAGCCGTTGATCCGGCACAGCTGTCCGGAGCGGTTGGTGAAGCGCAGCGGGAGCGCACTGTGGTCGACGGCGCCGTAGCCACCTCCCTCGGTGACCTGGAGCTGTGCCGAGCTGCAGCCCGGGGCCGAGGCGGTGGTGGTGCTCCCGAGGCTCGGGGTGCCGAAGCCGTAGACCGTCCCGTCCTCCGCAGCGACCCAGTAGGCGCCGCTCACCGCAGGGTCGGCGGCAACCGCGACCGCCGGCGACGATGCGACCTCGGTGACCGCCGAACCGTGGAAGGTGGTGTCGAAGGGGAGCACGTTGCCGGCGCTGGTCGTCACCAGGTACCCGGTCGGGGTGGCCACCATCCCGTCGACGGGAGCCTGGCTCCTGCCGACGGCGCTGTCGTACCAGGGAGCGTGGAAGTTGTAGACGTTGCCGGCCGAGGTGACGAGCCAGTAGCCGTTGCTGAAGGTGTCGACCGCGATCGCGACCACCGGCGCCGGCACCCCGGCCTTGGCTCGTGACCCGTACCAGGGCGTGTGGAAGTTGTAGACGTTGCCGGCGTCGGTGGTGAGCAGGTAGCCGGTGGAGGTGGCGGTGATCCCGACCACCGGGGCCGGGAGCGCGACGCCGTTCATCGAGCCGTACCAGGGGGCGTGGAAGTTGTAGACGTTGCCGGCCGAGGTGGCCAGCCAGTAGCCGCCGGTGCGGGGGTCGACTGCGACCCCGACCACCGGGGCGGGCAGGCGGCGGCCCGACATCGAGCCGTAGACGGTGGCGTGGTGGCCGGAGACCGCCCCGGTGTCGGTCACCTCCAGGTAGCCCGTGGCGGTCGAGGCGATCCCCACGGTCGAGGGCGCGCCCAGCACTGCGGTGCTCCCGCCGGGGGTGGTCGTCGTCGGGGTGGTGGTCGTCGTCGGGGTGCCCGCCGGCGTGGTGGTGCTCGCCGTCGATGTGCCGGCCACCGGTGCGCTGGCGGCCGCCGGTGCGCTGGCGGCCGAGGGTCGGGATGGGGCCGTGGCGCCGGCGGTCCCGGTAAGGAGCAGGAGCACTGCGGCAGCCAGGGTGGCAGTGAGGGTGGCAACGGGTCGCAGGGCAGCACGGGGGAGGCGGTTGTCGCCGGGGATCGACGTGTGCCCAGGGTCGGCTGCTCGCATGGCGGTCTCCTCTCCTCGGGGGGGTGCTGCGAAACCCTGGCCGCAGCGGCCACCTCGTGGTCCTACCCGTCGACGCCCGGGGGTGGGCTCCGGGTTCCGGGACGAGTATCGAACACATGTTCGATAGCATGGAGCCGATGGGCTTCGACAACCCGCCCCTGAGATGGAGAGAGCTGGAGGCCCGGCTGTCGGGTCGGGGCCGTGGCGCCGGCCAGGGGGACGCGGGTCGGGGCCGTGGTGCCGGCGGTCGGGAAGCGGGTCGCGATCGTGGCGCCGGCCAGGGGGACGGCAACGATGCGCCGGCGTGGTCCTACAAGCGCCCTGCCTATGTGGCCCCACCGGGTCTCCCGTCACCTCGGTCCGCTGCCCGGGGTCGAGCAGGCGTCGCCTACGCCGAGCTGCACTGCCACTCCAACTTCAGCTTCCTCGACGGTGCCTCCCACCCCGAGGAGCTGGTCGAGGAGGCCGCCCGTCTCGGCCTGGAGGCGCTGGCGCTGACCGACCACGACGGGCTCTACGGGGCGGTGCGCTTCGCCGAGGCGGCCCGGGAGCTGGGGGTGCCGACGATCTTCGGGGCCGAGCTGACCCTGGACCTGCCCACGACGCTGCCGGGGGGCGCAATGCGCACGGCGCCGCAGCGCACGGGGATGGCCGACCCACCCGGCACCCACCTCGTGGTCCTGGCCCGGGACCCGGTCGGCTACGCCCGCCTCTGCCTGGCTCTGTCGGTCGCCCACCTGCGAGGAGGGGGGAAAGGGCGGCCCACCCTCGACCTCGCCACCCTCGGTGCCCTCGGCTCGGGCGCGCCGGCGGACCTCGCCGATCCCCGACGACCCCTACCACCGGCAGAGGGCCGGGCGGCGCACTGGACGGTGCTTACCGGGTGCCGCAAGGGAGCCGTGCCCGCCGCCCTGCTCGCCTCGGGGCCGGCGGCTGCTGCTGCCGAGCTCGCCCGCCTGCAGGCCGCTCTCGGGCGGGAGCAGGTGGTGGTCGAGCTGTGGGACCACGGCGACCCGCTCGACTCGGCCCGCAACGACGCGCTGGTCGCGCTCGCCGACCGAGCCGGTGCGGCTCTGGTCGCCACCAACAACGTCCACTACCACCGCCCCGACCGCCGGCGCCTGGCGTCCGCCCTCGCTGCGGTGAGGGCCAGGCGGAGCCTGGAGGAAATGGACGGCTGGCTGCCCGCTTCGGGCGCCGCCCACCTGCGAAGCGGCGAGGAGCAGGCTCGGCGCTTTGCCCGCTACCCCGGGGTGGTCGAGGCCGCCGCCGCGCTCGGGGCGGAGTGCGCCTTCGACCTCCGCCTGGTCGCCCCCCGGCTCCCGCCCTACCCGACCCCGGCGGGGGAGGACGAGATGACCTACCTGAGGCGCCTGGTCGAGGAAGGGGCCCGCCGGCGCTACGGCCCCCGGGAGGCGCCCGAGCACCCCGGGGCGTGGCCCCAGATCGACCACGAGCTCGAGGTCGTCGAGGCGCTCGGCTTCCCCGGCTACTTCCTCGTCGTGTGGGACATCGTCGAGATGTGCCGCCGGAGCGACATCTACTGCCAGGGGCGGGGGTCGGCCGCCAACTCGGCGGTCTGCTACGCCCTCGGGATCACCAAGGCCGACGCCGTGCGTCTCGGCCTGCTCTTCGAGCGCTTCCTCTCCCCCGAGCGCGACGGCCCCCCAGATATCGACCTCGACATCGAGTCGGGCCGGCGGGAGGAGGTGATCCAGTACGTCTACCGGCGCTACGGGCGGGGATGCGCCGCCCAGGTCGCCAACGTGGTCACCTACCGGCCCCGCTCGTCGGTGCGCGACATGGGCAAGGCCCTCGGGGCCGCCCCCGGCACCCTCGACGCCTGGTCCCGGCAGGTCGACCAGTGGGGCCCCCTCGGGGCGACCCTCGACCACGACATCCCTGCACCCGTCATGGCGCTCGCCGGGGAAGTGGCGCATTTTCCCCGTCATCTCGGCATCCACTCGGGCGGGATGGTCATCTGCGACCGCCCCGTCGCCGAGGTCTGCCCGGTGGAGTGGGCCCGGATGCCGGGACGCAGCGTCCTGCAGTGGGACAAGGACGACTGCGCAGCCGCGGGGCTGGTCAAGTTCGACCTGCTCGGGCTCGGGATGCTCGGGGTGCTGCACGCCACCATCGACCACATCGGAGCCTTCCACCACGAGCGGATCGACCTGGCCGCCATACCCCAGGAGGACGCCGTCTACGAGATGCTGTGCCGGGCCGACACGGTCGGGGTCTTCCAGGTGGAGAGCCGGGCGCAGATGGCGACCCTGCCCCGGCTGCGGCCGAGGGAGTTCTACGACCTGGTGGTGGAGGTGGCCCTGATCCGCCCCGGACCGATCCAGGGGGGATCGGTCCACCCCTACATCCGCCGGCGCAACGGTGCCGAGCCGGTCACCTACCTCCACCCGCTCCTCGAGGCCAGCCTGGCCAAGACCCTCGGGGTGCCGCTGTTCCAGGAGCAGCTCATGCAGATGGCCATCGACGTCGCCGGCTTCAGCCCCTCCGAGGCCGACCAACTGCGCCAGGCGATGGGCTCCAAGCGCAGCCGGGAGCGCATGGAACGCCTCCGGGACCGCCTCTATTCGGGCATGGCCGAGCGGGGGATCGTCGGGGAGGTGGCCGACGCGATCCACGACAAGCTGGTGGCCTTCGCCAACTTCGGGTTCCCCGAGAGCCACTCGGTGAGCTTCGCCTACCTCGTGTACGCGTCCGCATGGCTGAAGCTGCACTACCCGTCGGCGTTCGTCGCGGGGCTGCTCGACGGCCAGCCGATGGGCTTCTGGTCGCCGCAGACGATCGTCGCCGACGCCCGCCGCCACGGGGTCGTGGTGCGTGGCCCCGACGTCAATGCGAGCGGCGCCGGGTCGCGGCTGGAGCCCGCCGGCGGGGGCGGTGGGGGGGATGGTGGCGCTGACAACGGGGGCCGGGTGGTCGGGGGTGGCGGGGCCGCCGGCGGCGGCCGGGTGGCCG
>JAKARG010000548.1 GCA_021819345.1 Actinomycetes bacterium
AGACCTCCGCGTCTGCCGATTCCGCCACCTGGGCGAGCGGAGACGGAGCATAGACCGGATGTCACCGGACCGGAGCCCCGGCCGGCTCGCCTCCGAGCGCGGCGGTGGTGCGGCGCTCGCCCCCGGGATCAGGGGTGGGGCGAGTGCTCGGGCTGCGGCGTGAGGCGCAGGTAAGGCTTCAGCGTGCGGAAGCCCTTGGGGAAGCGCTCCCTCGCCTCGTCGTCGGACAGCGCAGGCGAGATGACCACCTCGTCGCCGTCGCGCCAGTTGACCGGGGTCGATATCGCGTGCTCGCTGCTCAGCTGCAGGGCGTCGATCACCCGGAGGAGCTCGTCGACGTTGCGCCCGACGTTGGCCGGGTAGGTGAGGGTGAGCTTCACCTTCTTGTCGGGGCCGATCACGAACACGCTGCGCACCGTGGCGGTCGCGAGCGCGTTCGGGTGGATCATGCCGTACAGCTCTGCGACGGTGCGGTCCTCGTCACCTACGAGCGGGTAGTTGAGCGCGACACCCTGGGTCTCGGCAATGTCGTCGGACCAGCGCCGGTGGGAGTCCACCGGGTCGACGCTCACCCCGATGAGCTTGACGCCGCGTGCGTCGAAGTCGCCCTTGCGCCGGGCGAGCTCGCCGAGCTCGGTGGTGCACACCGGCGTGAAGTCCGCCGGGTGCGAGAAGAGCAGCCCCCAGTCCTCTCCCAGGTACTCGTGGAGCCCGATCCGTCCCTCGGTCGTATCGGCGGTGAAGTCGGGGGCGGTGTCGCCCAACTGGATCGCCATGTGGTCCTCCTCGGCTCGGTGCCGGATCTGGTACGGCACGGATCTGGTATCGCACCGATGGTACCGGCAGCCCGACCGATTGTCGACCTATTGAGTCACCTTTTGGGTCGCCGGGCCGAGGGCGGCCTCGTCGGCCTCGGCAGAGACGGGACCCGGCGGGACCGGGCCCGAGGCGTCGGGCGAGGCCGGGGGGACCTCGGTCCAGCTCGCCGGCGCCGGCTCGTCCTCGTCCACCGTCGGGAGGGTGATCGTCATGACCGTGCCACCGCCGGCCGCCCTGGCCGCCTCGACGGTGCCGCCGTGGTCGGCGACGACATTGCGCACGATCGCGAGCCCGAGCCCGGAGCCGGGCATGGCCCGGGCGGTCGGGGCCCGGTAGAAGCGCTCGAAGACCCGAGGTAGGTCGGCCTCGTCGATGCCCGGGCCGTGGTCGCGGACCTCGAGCCGCCACGTCGCTCCTCGGGTGAGGCGCACCTCGACGGTCCCGCCCGGCGGGCTCCACTTGGCAGCGTTGTCGAGCACGTTGAGCACCGCCCGCTCGAGCAGTGCCGGCTGGGCCCGCACCGATCCGGGGGTGAGCGACACCTCGAAGTGCAGCGAGGGGGCTCGCCGGCGGGCCCGCTCCAGCGCTCCTTCGACCACCGAGTCGAGACGGGTCTCGGTCGGCTCGACCCGGGCGGTCTCCTCCACCCGGGCGGTCTCGACGATGTCGCCGACCAGGGCGGTGAGCTCCTCGAGCTGGTCGGCGACGTCGGAGAGCAGTTCTTCCCGGTCGCGCTCGGGCATCTGCCGGGCCCGCATCAGCAGCTCGATGTTGGTGCGCAGGCTCGTGAGCGGGGTGCGCAGCTCGTGCCCGGCGTCGGAGACGAGCTGAGCCTGCTGCAACCTCGACAGGCGCAAGGCGTCGAGCATCGAGTTGAACGCCCCGGCGAGGCGGCCGAGCTCGTCGTCGCTGCGGACCTCGATCGTCGCGGCGAGGTCCTGGGTGGCGGCTACGTGCTCGGCGGCGGCGGTGAGGCGGGTGACGGGGCGGATCGTCGCCCGGGCGACGACGCTGCCGATGCCGAGCGCCACCGCGATCCCCCCGGCGGTGACGAGAGCGAGGATCAGGCGGAGGTCCGCCATGGCGCGCTCGACGTCCCCGAGCGGCCGGGCGATCTGGAGCGCCGCGGTGCCCCCGCCGACCAGCGGGACCTGCAGGGTCATGACCCGGTAGTGCTCCCTGCCGAGGGTCTGGTCGGAGAAGCTGACCCGGTGGCCGCTCCCGCTGGCGATCGCCTCGACCTCCGGCGTCGGCGGCAGGTCCGGGGCGTCGGGCGGTGCCGGGTCGAACCTGGTCCCGCCGGGGGAAGGCACGTAGACCTGCCCGCCCGGGAGGACCAGCTGCACCCGGTCGCCGGAGTTGCTGGCGAAGCGGATCGCCGAGATGGCGTCGAAGCCCCCGTCGAGCGAGGGCTCGTAGGCGACGAGCGACCTCTGGACCTGGCTGTGCAGCTCCTGGCCGACGAGGAGGTAGGCGGACAGCGACGCCAGAGCGATCGTCACCCCGACTGCAGCAGCGACGAGGATCGACAGGCGGGTCTCGAACGACTTCGGTCGGCCGAGGAGCTTCACGCCCTCGCCCGGTCCTCGATCGGGAGGCGCATCACGTAGCCGACACCCCGGACGGTATGTATCAGGCGTCGCTCGCCCTCGCCCTCGGTCTTGCGCCGGAGGTAGCCCACGTAGACCTCGAGGGAGTTGGAGTTGGCGCCGAAGTCGTAGCCCCAGACCCGGTCGAAGATCACCTCCCGGGGCAGGACCTGGCGGGGGTTGCGCAAGAACAGCTCGAGCAGCAGGAACTCGGTGCGGGTGAGCTCGAT
>JAKARG010000549.1 GCA_021819345.1 Actinomycetes bacterium
TGGCGCTCCACCCGGGCCATCCCCCCGGCCACCTCCAGCCGCTTGGCGAAGCTCACCGACGGCAGGCCGAGCAGCTCGGCAAGCTGCACCGGCAGGGTCCCGGTGTAGCCGTCGGTGGACTCGGTGGCGGCGATCACGAGGTCGGGCTGCACCCGGCGGACGGCGGCAGCGAGCACCTTGGCAGTCGACAGCGAGTCCGACCCGCCGAGGGCGTCGTCGGAGACGAGAATCGCCCGGGCAGCGCCCATCGCCAGCGCGGTCCTCAGCCCGGCGACCTCCCCGTGCGGCGCCATCGACACGAGGATCACCTCGCCGCCGCCGGCCTCGGCGAGCTGGAGGCCGAGCTCGACTCCGTAGGAGTCGGAGTCGTCGAGGACCAGCTTCCCGTCCCTGCGGAGGGTGTTGGTCTCCGGCGACAGCCGGCCCGGGCTGGCCGGGTCGGGGATCTGCTTGACGCAGACGACGACGTTCATGGCTAGTAGTCTCCCCCAGGTTCGTCGGTTTGCACCACTTCGGCCGGCAGCACCATCCGGGGCCCGCCTGGTGGACCACCGAGGCGGTGAGAGCAGCTCGACCGGCGGATCCGTCCGGCACCGAGGAGGATCCTGTTGGCGACCATCGACGACGAGGTGCGGTTGGTGGTCCCGGCGATGCCCGAGTACCTCCGGTTGGCCCGGGTGACTGCGGCCGGGCTCGCCAGCCGCCTCGGGTTCAGCTTCGACGAGGTCGAGGACCTGAGGCTCGCCATCGATGAGCTGTGCTTCGGGCTGACCGGCAGCGAGGGCCGCGACGGGACCGTGTCGATCCGCTACGTCCTCAGCAGCGACCAGCTCCTGGTCGAGGGCACGGGGACCTTTTCCACCGACGCCCGGTCGTCGCTCTCCGAGCTCTCCGAGGTGATCCTCGACGCCCTGGTCGACGAGCACCACCTCGGCGAAGGCGACGACGGGCCCACCTTCCGCCTGGTGAAGCGGCGTCGCGACGTTCAGCTCCGGTGAGCCCGCCTCCTCCCCGGCGAGACGAGCTGCGGGCCAAGTTCGTCGAGCTCGCCCGGACCTCCGACCCGGCGCTGCGCGACGAGCTGATCACGGCCCACCTCGGCCTCGCCGAGTACCTCGCACGTCGCTTCGCCAACCGGGGCGAGCCCCTCGACGACCTGGTGCAGGTGGCCTCCCTCGGGCTGCTGAAGGCGGTGGACCGCTTCGACCCCTCGAGGGGTGTCGAGTTCTCGACCTACGCGACCCACACCATCGTCGGAGAGCTGAAGCGGCACTTCCGAGACCGTGGGTGGGCCGTACGCGCCCCGCGGCGGATGCAGGAGCTGTACCTGCGCCTCGGCAAGGTGGTCGCCACCCTCGGCCAGGAGCTCGGCCGCTCCCCCACCATCGCCGAGCTGGCCACCGAGGTGGGGGCCTCCGAGGAGGAGGTCCTCGAGGCCCTGGAGGCCGGCCAGGCCTACCGTTTCGCCTCCCTCGATGCCCCGAGCAGCAGCGAGGACGCAGAACCCGAGACCCTCGGCTCGCGCATCGGGGCGGAGGACCCCGGGATCGAGGACGCCGAGCAGCGCGCCACCCTCTCGCCGCTCCTCCGTAGCCTCCCCGAGCGTGAGCAGCTCATCTTGCACCTGAGGTTCTTCGGGGGCCTCACCCAATCCGAGATCGCCTCCCGGCTCGGGATGTCCCAGATGCACGTCTCGCGCCTCCTCGCCCGAAGCGTCGCCCAACTGAGAGCCTCTAGCTCTACTGGAGGTCGAGGCTCGGTGGGCGGGCAGGGATGCGGGCGCGGGGAGCAGGCCCCACCCGGGCGCGCCTGAGCCGTCGGCCGGCGCCGGGTCCGACGTTGCGCCTGCTCCTGCTCGTCAACTCCTCGGCGTCCTCGGTGACCCCGAGGACCCGGGTGGTGATCCGAAGGGCCCTCGCCGCGGACCACCAGGTCCGCTACGCGGAGACCACGCGCCGGGGACACGCCAGCCGCCTCGCCCAGGCAGCCGCAACCGACGGGCTCGACGCAGTGGTCGTCCTCGGCGGCGACGGCACGGTCAACGAGGCCGCCAACGGCCTGGTGGGCACCACCACCGGTCTCGGGGTGCTCCCCGGGGGGAGCACCAACGTCTTCGCCCGAGCGATCGGCATGGCCGCCGACCCCGTCGAGGCCACCGGTGAGCTGCTCGCGTCCCTCTCCGAGGGCCCCATGACCCCGATCCAGGTCGGGGAGGCCAACGGGCGCTACTTCTTGTTCCATCTCGGAGCCGGCTTCGACGCCGCCGTCGTCGCCGAGGTCGAAAAGCGCGCAGCCGCGAAGCGCTATCTCGGCGCTGCGCTCTTCGTCGCCTCCGCAGCCGCCACCTGGGCCTTCGGGGTCGAACGGCGAGACCCGTGGTTCAGCCTCCGGCGGCTCTCCCCGACCCGGCCCGGCGAGGACCGAGGAGCGGGCCCCGAGGCGGACCGCAGAGCAGGCCCCGAGGCGGACCGCAGAGCGGCTCCGGCTCAGCGGGGTGGACCGTCGTTGCCACCACCGGCGGCAATGAACGGGCGCGACGCTGGTGTCGACGGCGCCGAGGGAGGACTCGTCATCTGCCTCAACACCGGGCCCTACACCTACCTCGGCACCCGCCCGCTCGACTTGCTCCCGAGATC
>JAKARG010000550.1 GCA_021819345.1 Actinomycetes bacterium
TCGGCACCAGCAGGGCGCCGACGATGACGAGGAGCAAAGACCCGTACAGCCGGGGCTCCTCGGGGTCGAAGCGCTGGGTGCCGTGCCGGAGGCCACCGGCAATGAGGGCGACCCCGAGCACGAGCAGCAGGTTGCCGAGGACCGAGCCGACGAGAGCAGCCTGGACCACCCCGACCAGGCCCCGGCGGAGGGCGAAGATGCCGACCAGCAGCTCGGGCAGGTT
Organism: Actinomycetes bacterium; assembly: GCA_021819345.1. GTDB lineage: Bacteria > Actinomycetota > Acidimicrobiia > Acidimicrobiales > Palsa-688 > JAKAQB01. The sequence goes on from JAKARG010000550.1 coordinate 224, forward strand.
GCCGACGACCGAGTGGAGCAGACCGGTCGCTCCGGGGCCGACTCGTTCGCCGATCACCTCGAGGCTCTCGCCCACCACCGCCGCGAGGGCGGCGATCGCGACGGCGGAGACGACGAAGCGGAAGAGCGCCGGTGCCCGGGCGGCCTCGGTGGCGGCGGCCCCGGCGACGAGCACAGCCCCGAGCGCGAACGTGCGCCGCAGCGACGGGGTGAGGGCCGGCGCCATGGCGATCCGAGGCTACCAACGGGCCCTCTGCAGCAGCCCGCCCCCGGGCAGGAGGGACACGGGGGCGGGCCGGCAGAGTCGCCCGCCGGCCGGCGCCGGCGGGTCGGTGGTCGGGAGGGCAACCCGACCCCGTCATCCTCTCGGGCGGACCTGGGAGGAACCTGTGGACCGCCTGGGAACTAGCGAAGAACCCGAGGGGAGCGGCGGCCCGGAGGGGCGGCCTCGACCCCGCAGCTTCCGAGACTTGCACCGGGCAGGACACTCCACCAGGGTGTGGCGGTGCGACCGACGCCACAGGACCCGGGCTCTGGTGGTTCCCGGCCGAAGGAAGGCATATCGGGTGCCGGCGGGCGTGGCGGTGCCGGCGGGCGTGGCGGTGCCGGACCCGAGGCCGCAGGCGAGCTGGCCCGGCGGATCGAGGGGGTGCTGCACCTGTCCGTCCCGGCGATCGGGATCAGCTTCTCCGATCGGGTCCCGCCGGCCGTGCCCGCCTTCGCCGACCCGATGGCCCCGCCGGCTCCCGACGGGCGCGCCGGCCGGGTGCCGGCGAGCTGTGTGTTCTGGGTTCGTGCCACCTCGGCCAGCTTCACGACCGTTCCGGCCGACCACGGCAACTGCTCGGTTGGCCGCTACACCCACGGTTTGGCGAGCCTCGCCGAGGTCGCAGGGAACGAGGACATCGGCGCGCTCCTCGGGTCGGGGTGGGTCGACGACGACCAGGTGGGAGCCCTGCCGGCGGTGTCGCAGCGCTCGGCGGCCATCTCCTACGGACCGCTGCGCGACGCAGTCGGGCTCCCCGACGTCGTGTTGCTCCGGGTGAACGCCCGCCAGCTCATGGTGCTCTCCGACGCCGTGCCCGGGCTCGTGGTGGAGGGCAAGCCCCAGTGCCACATCGTGGCGCTGGCCAAGGAGCGCGCCGTGGTGGCGGCGAGCGTGGGCTGTGCGCTCAGCCGGGCGAGGACCGGGATGGGTCCCGAGGAGATGACCGTGGCCGTGCCCGGCGAGCGCCTTGCCGAGGTTGCGGGCGCCCTGGAGCGGACGGCTGCGATCGATGTCGAGGTGGCCAAGTACGCCGCCGAGGACGCCCGGCGGTTCGCGCAGGAGCGTTGAGCGCACCCCGCCGGTGGCCGGCGTTCCTGGTTCGGGATCGGGGAGGCGGCGCCCGGGATCGAACCGGGGTGCAGGGATTTGCAGTCCCTTGCCTGAACCACTCGGCCACGCCGCCAGGCGTCGGGTCCGTTACCCTAGCCCGGCGAGGAGCCGAGCGCGATCTGGGATACTGAGAGGATGGCGAGAGGGGCGAGCAAGAGGGACCGGGCCGAGCCGGCGGAGCCTGCCGAGCCGGCTGCCAGGCCACCGGCGAAGGGGACCGCAGCCCGCGGCCGGATCGAGGCGCCTCCGGCTCCTTCCGACGAGGACCCCAAGCGCAAGCTGCGCCAGCGGGTGGGCGAGCGGGTCATGCGGATCGGCTTCGTGCGGCGTCGCTACGTGAAGCGAGTGATCCGCTACATCGACAAGTCGAAGAAGAAGGGCCGGCACCTGCCCCCCGAGATGCTCGAGCTCTCCCGCTTCCTCTCCCAGCTGCCTCGCGAGCAGCGGGCCGAGAAGCTCGAGGAGGCGCTCGTCGCCCAGCAGCAGGGAACCGAGTCGTTCAACCGGGACCTGCGCAGGGCGGCGGCCAACCAGCAGCGCCGGAGCGGCAAGGGGGCCGGCGGGTACCGCCCTGGTGCGCCACCGCGCTCGCTCCAGCCAGGTCCCCGACCCTCCAAGCGTCCCCGCTAGCACCAGCTGCCGCCGGCCGGTTCGAGGGTCCCTTCTCCGGGGCCGAGCCCCGTGCAGGGCCCCCGAGGGCTCGGAGGTGGGCCGGGAGGGCGCCGCTACGATCGATCGGTGCGCGCCATACTCGGGATCAACTGCTTCAGCCACGACACCTCGGCGGCCCTGCTCGTCGACGGGGAGCTGGTCGGTTTCGCCGAGGAGGAGCGCTTCAACCGGGAGGTGCACACCAAGCGCTTCCCCAACCAGGCGATCGCATCGGTGCTACGTCTCGGCGGGATCGAGATCTCCGAGGTCGAGCTGGTCGCCTTCGCCCACCGCCCGGCGATCGACTACCGCAGGGGAGCCCTCGACGCGCTCGCTCGGCGCGCTCCGCGGCGCCTGGCGGCCCAGACGTATGTGGACC
>JAKARG010000551.1 GCA_021819345.1 Actinomycetes bacterium
CGACGCCCTCTGTGACGTCCCCGACCTCTGAGCCCACCCGTCAACCCTGATCGCCACAGCCGTACCAACCACAGCCAGCCAGGAGATCCAGTGCCCCCGACCGTCCCCGTGACCCAGCCACCGCCGACACCCCACCTGCCGTCGGGCCCACTGGCGCGCTACCTCGCCCACCCCGGCCCGACCACCGCCCGCCTTCTCCACCACGTTGCCCACGTCTTGGCCCACGTGGCCGTAACGGCCGGCCCGGTCGCCCTCGGCGTAGGTGTCGCCGGTTTGGTGGCCCTGTCGGCCGCACGGGCCGCGCAGGGCCGGACGATGGCCCGGGGCGCCCGGCTCGTCGAGGTGCTCAGCCCGCCGGTCGTCGACCCCGAAGGGGCGGCCACGCTGTGGACCAACCTCGTCGCCCTGCTGCGCCCCGCCTGGCGGCGGGTGATCTTCGGCCAGCCGCACCTCGGCTTCGAGCTGGTCGCCTCCGACGCCGGGCTCACCATCTCGCTGTGGGTGCCCGGCGGCATCCCCCCGGGCCTGGTCGAGCGAGCCGTCGAGGCCGCCTGGCCCGGTGCACGCACCGACACCCACCTCGCCACTCCGCCGCTCACCGGACCTGGCGTGGCGACGGGTGGGAGCCTCACCCTGGCGGTCGGCGAACAGTACATGCTGCGCACCGAGCACAAGGTCGACCCCCTCCGCCCGCTCCTCGGGGCCCTGGCCGCCCTCGGCGAGGGGGAGACCGCCTGTGTGCAGGTCCTCGCCCGGCCCGTCACCGGCCGGCGCCTCGCCCGTCTCCACAAGAGCGCCACGGCACGCCGTGCCGGGCGCCCCGCCACCCGGACCGCGCGTCTCCTCGACCTCGTCACCCCCGGATCGGCTACCCAGCCCACAGCCGTCGACCCAACCCGGGCCGCGGACGTGGCCGACATCCTGGACAAGGCCGGCCAGCCGTGCTGGGCGATCGCCGTCCGCTACGCCATAGCGACCACCGCAACCGACCGCCAGGCCAAAGCCCGCCTGCGCGGCCGGGCCCATGCCGTCGCCACCGCCTTCGCGCTGTTCTCGGGGCGCAACCGCCTGGAGCGCCACCGCCTACGCCATCCCGCCCGGGTGCTCGCCGCCCGCCGGCTCGGGAAGGGCAACCTCGTCTCGGTCGCCGAGCTCGCCGCCCTCGCCCATCTCCCGACCGATATCGCAGTACCGGGGCTCGCCCGAGCCGGCGCCAACGCCGTGCCCCCACCGCCTGCCGTCGCTCGTCCCGCCGTCGCCCTCGCCGCCAGTGTGGCCGGACCGGACGTGTCCCGGGCGACCGGTGCGCCGAAGGTGCTCGGCGACGCCCAGGCCGGCGGGCGCCGGCCGGTCAGCCTGGCGGTCGCAGACGCCCGCTACCACCTCCACGTCATGGGGGCGACCGGGTCGGGCAAGTCGACGCTGCTCACCAACCTCGCCCTCACAGACGTCGAAGCCGGCCGGGGACTGGTCGTGGTCGACCCCAAAGGTGACCTCGTCACCGATATCTTGGACCGCCTGCCGGAGGGCGCCGAGGCGCGCACCGTGCTCGTCGACCCCGAGGACCCCGACGCCGCCCCGGTCCTCAACGTCCTGTCCGGACCGGACCCCGACCTCGCGGTCGACAACCTGGTCGGGATCTTCCGCTCCATCTTCTCCGCCTTCTGGGGACCGCGCACCGACGACGTGCTGCGCTCCGCGTGTCTCACCCTGCTCCGCCACGCAGCAGCCACGGGCACCTCGACCAGCCTCGCGGATGTCCCCCGGCTGCTCTCCGACGACGAGTTCAGGAAGCCCCGCGTCGCGGTCGTCTCGGCCGACACGGTCGGGCTCGGCGGGTTCTGGAAAGCCTACGAGCAGATGTCCGAGGCCAGCCGGGCACAGGTCATCGGGCCGGTCATGAACAAGCTCCGGGCGTTCCTGCTCCGCGACTTCGTCCGCCAAGTCGTCGGGCGGCCCGACTCGAGCTTCGACATGGGCCAGGTCCTCGACGGCGGCATCTGCCTGGTCCGGGTCCCGAAGGGCATCTTGGGTGAGGAGACCGCACGGCTCTTGGGCTCCTTCGTCGTCGCCAAGGTGTGGCAGACCGCCACCCATCGAGCCCGGCTCGGCCAGGCCGCCCGGGTCGACGCCTCCCTCGTCATCGACGAAGCCCAGAACTTCCTCCACCTCCCCCGATCCTTCGACGAGATGCTCGCCGAGGCACGCGGCTACCGGCTCTCCATGGTCCTCGCTCACCAGCACCTCGGCCAGCTCCCCAAAGAGCTGCGCGACGCGGTCTCGGCGAACGCCAGGACCAAGGTGTGGTTCTCCATGTCCCCCGAGGACGCCCACGTGCTCGCCCGCCACGTCGCCCCCGAGGTCTCCGAGCACGACCTCTCCCACTTGGGCGCCTACACCGCGGCGGCACGGCTCGTGGTCGGCGGCGAGGAGACCCCCGCCTTCACGCTGCGCACCCGCCCCGCGCCACCGCCCCAGCCCGGTCGCGCCGACGCGGTTCGCGCCGCCAACCGGGCCGCGCACCACCGGCCCCGCCCCGAAGGCGCCAAGCCCCTCGCCGGACGCACGCTTCCCGCCGGCACGCGCACTTCCACCGCCGAGGACAACCGCGGCAGGAGTGCCGGCACG
>JAKARG010000552.1 GCA_021819345.1 Actinomycetes bacterium
GCGAGTCGAACGACACGGCGCACAGTTGCGTCGAATGCTTCGAGGACGACCCCGCAGACGGGCTCGACCTGGCGGTGGTCGATACGGCGGTCGAGAATCGGTTCGCCTCCCGCCTCCTCGCCGCTGTCGACGTATGCCCTCATGAGGGCGAAGTGGGTACCGTTGGGGCAGACCGGTTCGCGTCGTAAGCGAGCCCAAGCTCGCCACACTTCATCTTGACTTCGCCCGACTCGGGGGAAATGCCGTCGACCCCGGAAGCCCACTTCATCCGGATCGCCATGCTCTCCGCCTCGTAGGCGCTGAACAGCTCGTCTGCGAAGAATCGCGCCACTCGTTCACGAGCAGTGAGGCGCGGTTCGAGGAGCCACCAGGAACGAGCCGCGGTCTCGACGGCTGACCGGGCAACCGCCTCGACAGCCAGACACCCGGCGAGGTTCGGATCGGTGATGAGGCGGGCGAGAGATGCCGCGTGGTCGGTGACAGCGATGAGCCCAAGCCGCGCTGCGGCGTACGTGGTCAACCGCCCTCTTGGTCTTGGCTTGTGGGGCGCCTCCCTCGGCCCACTGTCGGTCCCGGTCGGCCGGTGATCCCGGACATCCAGCCCACGTCCGATCGCGCTCGGTATAGCCGGCTTCGACTCCCGCCATCTTGCGAAGGAAGCCGGCAAGCCGCTGAAGCCGACCTGGGTCGACGGGTACAAAGACAGCGGGGATCGGCACTTGCTCGATTCTGCGTCAACCGTGAACGCTCTGCAGGTGTTGATGACGTCGACGAACGGAGGGTGGCTCTTGCGGCGGTCGGGGCGTCTCGCGTCCGACGTTCACGCGCATGTTCGGAGACACTCGGGTTTGCCGCTGACTGCTGATCCGCCGAGCGGTCAATCGGCCGCCGGAGCCGCCTCGCCGTCGAACCTGGGCCCCAGCCGCGTGCCTGCCCATATGCCGCCGATCACGATCGTTGCGACAGCCAGGACGCTCGCGGCTTCGTAGATGTCGCGGGACCAGATCAGCGAAGGCACGCTGCCCGAATGGCTGTTGGTGAGGAGAAGCCCCACGAAGAGCGCAACGGAGCCCGCGAGGGTGAGGACCAACGCGACACTCACCCACCGTGCGATCTGCCGGCCCCGCCGGATGTGACCCGTCACTTCTTTCGGGTCTGCGTCGCTCAGCGCTCCGGACCACGCATCGACCTGCCACCAGCACACACCGAGGACGCCAAGCAGCACGATGGCGAGCAACGGTTACTGGCTGGTGGCGGCCCACCAGGAGCGACCCTCCAATCCAGCCACGACCTGGAGATGGTGAGCATCGCCGGCTCACGCGGCCGCTACATGGTGATCTGGCAGCGCATCCGCTATCACGAGCGGGACATCATGTTCGGCGAGGTGACTGAGATCGACGAGCACGGTCCAGGGTCACCTCACGGTCGCCTCTTGGTGCGGGTGGAGGACGACGGCGAGGTGGAGGTGGCACCCGATCCGAGGACGATCGCGCTGCGCATCAGCCACAACTTCGCGACCGAAGAGACGTGGGAAGAGCGACCACCGCGCCAGTAGGTCGAGCTTCGGCGGGGCATTCGTGGTGCTCCGGGATGGAGTCGCTCTGATGCTCACAACAGCTGGCACCCGTGTTCGTGGAGCTCGACAAGGTGGCGTGCCGAGACGGCGGTCTGGGGCGCGCTGATGCACGGAAGTGCTCGCGATCTTGGGCACGCGATTGGTCGACCTTCAGCCGAACAGTCGTACTTCCAAGTCCGCCCTGGGCATCCCCTGATGCTCGGCGACATCGGAGAGGATGGCAGCGAGGGTTCCGACGCGAAGCGGTCCGCCCGCAGGAACGGTGATCCGGTGCTCCTCGCCCATCGTGGTGGCCAGGCGAAGGTGGCTCCCCGTCTGGCGCACCGCCTCGTAGCCGAAGTGGCGACGAAGGAGGCTCGCCAGCTCACGTCCGGAGAGGTCGCGCGGCAACCTCACACGGCGAGGAGTTCGTCGCGGACAAGATGGAGGCGCACGACCTTCGGTCGCTCGTCCTCGTCGAAGTGGCAGACGACGGCGTCGCGGACCATCCCCCGGAGCGAGTCGAGGTCGTCGGCTTCCGTGACAATCGACTCCCCGACAGCACGGGCGACGTAGCCGCCTTCCGGCGCCTCGTCGACCACGAACACGATCTCTGACCCTGCCATGGGCCTACGGTACCGCGCCGCTGCGACAACGAGCAGCCGTCACGCCCCGCTGACGAAGGCGACCACGACGTAGGCGGCGTGGCGGTCGAGCCCCTGGCGCCGGTTCTCGTAGACGGTCGTCGCCCGCGGATCGGCATGGCGGGCGGCGAGCTGGACGTCACGGAGGGGCACCCCGGCGTCGAAACTGGGCGGCCATGATGAAGGCCGCGCGGAGCATGTGCGGGTGCACGTGTCCGAGCCCGGCCCGCCGTCCGATGGAGGTGGGCGAGTCTCCCATTGGACCCCTGAGTGGAGCAACAGCCGGAGCCGGTAGTTCTCGAAGTTCTGGAAGCCATGACCGATCCGCCGGATCTTCTCGGTCACGAGGTTCAGACCTGGACCTCGCTCCTGCCATGCCCAGTCGCCCTCATCCCGCAGACGGGGCAGCCCGCCACGT